>JANMPV010000158.1:0-9077 GCA_031370045.1 Novosphingobium sp.
GCCCTCGTCGAGCACTTTGCGCACCACTTCGTGCATGTCGTAGGGCTGGTTGGCGTTGTCGGGGATCAGCGTGTCGAGGCTGTCGTCCTGGCGGTCGAACGGGTCTTCGGTCGGACGCTCGGGCACCGTGCCCCCGTTAGAATTTGGCCGGTTCGACGAGGGCAGGAAATCGATCAGCTCGCGCGCGGTCAGCAGCGCCTCGATGTCGTTTTCCAGCGCAAGGTCGGCAACGCTGGTTTTGGTGGTGTGGGTGATGGCGCCGCCCAGTTCCTCCTGCGTGACCACCTCGTTGGTCACGGTCTTGACCACGTCGGGCCCGGTGACGAACATATAGCTGCTGTCCTTCACCATGAAGATGAAGTCGGTCATCGCGGGTGAATAGACCGCCCCGCCCGCGCATGGCCCCATGATCAGGCTGAGCTGGGGGACGACGCCGCTGGCGAGCACGTTGCGCTGGAAGATTTCGGCATAGCCGCCCAGGCTGGCGACGCCTTCCTGGATGCGCGCGCCGCCGCTGTCGTTGATCCCGATGATCGGCGCGCCGACCTTCATCGCGTTGTCCATCACCTTGCAGATTTTCTGCGCGTGGCGTTCGGACACCGCGCCGCCGAACACGGTGAAGTCCTGGCTGAACACATAGACCAGCCGCCCGTTGATCGTGCCGCTGCCGGTGACCACGCCGTCGCCGGGATAGACCTGTCCGGCCATCCCGAATTCGGTGGCGTTGTGCTCGACGTACATGTCGAGCTCCTCGAAGCTGTCCTCGTCGAGCAGCACCTCGAGCCGCTCGCGGGCGGTCAGCTTGCCCTTGGCGTGCTGGGCGTCGATCCGCTTTTGCCCGCCCCCCAGAAGGGCGGCGGCGCGGCGGCGTTCGAGCTCGGCGATGTTGGCGGACATGCGGGTTCCCGGATGAAGTACACCCGAGCGCCTAGCCACCGCCATGCCGCAGCGTCAACCCCGGTTTAACCGCGCGGTTAAATTGCGCGAGTGGCGGCTTGTCTCAAAACTTGAGCATGATCCGGCGGGCCAGCGCGGGCGACAGCGAGTTTGCAAGCTGCAGCACCTTGACCATGCCGACATTCGCTTCGGTCGCACCGCTCTCCATCGCCGCGACGATTTGCCGCGCGCACTCGGCCGCGGGCATCTTTTTGGAGCCCCGCCCGGCGGTCATCTTGGTTTCGACCACCGGCGGCAGCGCCTCGATCACGGTGACGGCGGTATCCGCCAGTTGTGCGCGCAAGGCTTGGGTGTAGCTGCGAAGGCCAGCTTTGGTCGCGCAATACACCGGCCCGCCCCGCGCGCGGGGCGATGGCGAGGCCCGAGGTGACGTTGACGATCATCGCTTCGGGTCGCGCGCGCAGCACAGGCATCAGCCGGGCGATCAATTGGATCGGGGCGTTGAGGTTGAGGAAGATCGCCGCATCGGCCTCCGCCAGATCGGGCGGACCTTCGCGAAAGTCATGGTCGGCCCCCGCCCCGGCATTGTTGAGCAGGATATCGATCGGGCGACCGTTCAGTCCGGCGACCAGCGCCTCGATCCCGCCGAGCGTGGAAAGATCGGCCTCGATTACCTCAAAGCCAGCGGTGCGGGTCGCCGCGATCCGTTCGGCGTTGCGGCCCGAGGTGATGACCGTCGCCCCCTTGGCGCGGAGCTGGCGGATGAGCTGCGCGCCGATCCCGTCAGTCCCGCCGGTGACCAGCGCGGTTTTGCCTGCAAGGTTCACTGCCACTCTCTCCCCATCCCGATGCTGCGGACTTTAGGGCGATCGGTTGCAAATGGCAACGGGTTTGGCGAGAGGGCAGCTTGTGTGCTTCGACAGGCTCAGCATGAGCGGACTTTGCTGCTTCCGCTCAATCAGAATGTCCGCTCAGCCTGTCTTTCCGCCCAAACCCAAACCCCGCTCAGCCTGAGCCTGTCGAAGGCCAAGCGCCACTGCCGGGCTTCAACCACTCACCGCATCAGCACCAGTTCTTCCGCCATGCTCGGGTGCAGCGCCACGGTATCGTCGAAATCGGCCTTGGTCAGCCCGGCCTTGACCGCGATTGCGGCGGCCTGGAGGATTTCGGGTGCTTCGGGCCCAATCATGTGCAGACCCAGGATCTTGTCGGTCGCGGCATCGACGACCATTTTGTAAAGCCCGCGTTCGTGGCGTCCGGCGAAGACGTTTTTCATCGGGCGGAAGTCCGACGAGAACACTTTGATGCTGCCGTATTTGTTGCGCGCCTCGCCTTCGGTCAGCCCTACGCTGGCGAGCGGCGGCTGGCTGAACACCGCGCTGGGGATGGAGGAGTAATCGACGGTGCGCGGGGTGTCGCCGAATACGGTATCGGCAAACGCCTGGCCCTCGCGGATCGCCACCGGGGTTAGCTGGACCCGGTCGGTGACGTCGCCCACCGCATAGATGCTAGCACAACTGGTCCGGTTGGTCTCGTTTACCGGGATTTGCCCGCCTTCGCCCAGTTCGATCCCCGCGCTGTCAAGCCCCAGCCCAGCGGTGTTGGGGCGGCGTCCAGTGGCGATCAGCACTGCATCGGCGTCGAATGGATCGTGACCTGCCAGCTTTACCGAAAAGCACTTGCCGTGCTTTTCGACCGCCTCGATCGGGCAGTTGAAACGATACTGGATGCCGCGCGCCATGGTGATCTGGAGCAGGCGGTCGCGCAGGCTCTGGTCATAGCCGCGCAGGATCGCGTCGCTGCGGTTGACCACCGTGACCATGCAACCCAGCGCGTTGAAAATGCCTGCAAACTCCATCGCGATATAGCCCGCGCCCTGGATCACCACCCGCTTGGGCAAGGCTTCCAGATGGAACACCTCGTTCGAAGTGATGCACAGCTCGGAGCCCGGAAACTTGGGCACCACCGGCCACGCCCCGGTCGCGACGAGAATTTTGCCCGCGGTAATCTCGCGCCCGCTGGCCAGCTTGACCGCGTTTGGCCCGGTGATGGTGGCTTTCTCGAGAAACCGCTCGACCCCGTGGTTGTCGAGCGTCGCGGTGTAGGCCTCGTTGAGCCGATCGACGTCCTTGAGCACGGTGTCGCGCAGCACGTTCCAGTCGAAGCTCATCTTCTCGACCGTCCAGCCATAGTGCGCGGCGTCCTGCAACTCCTCGGCAAAGTGCGAGCCGTAGACCAGCAGCTTCTTGGGCACGCAGCCGCGGATCACGCAGGTCCCGCCGATGCGGTATTCCTCGGCAATCGCGACTTTCGCGCCATGCGCCGCAGACACCCGCGCAGCGCGCACCCCGCCCGATCCAGCACCGATGACGAAGAGGTCGTAGTCGTAAGTCTTGGCCATCGGGCTGCTCCTGTTGCGGGGGCGCATATGGGCGAGCGGGCCGACGCGCGCCAATAGCTTTTAGGCATGGTCCTCCCCGAGCTTGTCTCGGGGAGGTGGCAGTCGGTTTCTTGGCCGACTGACGGAGGGGCAATTGCGCAAGTCACCCCTCCACCACCACGCCAAACGGCGTGGCGGTCCCCCTCCCCGAGCGAGCTCGGGGAGGATCAAGTCAAGTCACCCAATCCCCGCCGCCAGCAGCGCCTCGGTGCTTGCATCGAACCGCGCCCCACCGCCCTCGATCGATTTGGCGATCTGCTTGCCCAGCTCGACCCCGAACTGGTCGAACGGGTTGATCCCCAAAAGCGCGGCGTTGGCGAAGGTGCGGTGTTCATGGAACGCGATCAGCGCGCCGAAGCTGGCGGGGGTGAGGTCGTCCAGCAGGATCGTCGCCGAGGGCCGGTCGCCCACATAGCTCCGCGCGGCATCTTTGCTCGGCTGCCCCGCCATCAGCGCCGCGCCCTGCGCAAAGCAGTTGGCGAGGAGAGTGTGGTGGTGGACCGGATCGAGCGCGTCGCCCGGCACAATCACCGCCAGAAAGTCGACCGGGATCAGGTGCGTGCCCTGGTGGAGCAACTGGAACACCGCGTGCTGCGCGTCGGTCCCCACCCCGCCCCACGTGATGGGCGCGCTCCCACGGCCGAGTGGCGCGCCATCTGCTGTGACCGACTTACCGTTCGATTCCATCTCGAGTTGCTGGAGATAGCTGGGCAGCAACCGCAGGCGTTCGTCATAGGCAAACACCGCGCGCGTCTGGCAGCCGCGAACTTGCGCGTAGTACAGATCGGAAAACGCCGCGCGCAGTGGCAGGTTGGCAGCACCGTCGGTATCGCGAAAATGGCGGTCGACCGCCGCCGCGCCCTCGATCATTTCGGCAAACGCCTCCCACCCCATCGCCAGCGCGATCGGAAAGCCGATCGACGACCACAGCGAATAGCGCCCGCCCACGGTATCGGGGAACGGCAGCACGCGGGTTTCGTCGATCCCCCATTCGACCGCCCTGTCGGGGCTGGCGGTCAGCGCGATCACCCGCCCGTGGGGATCGCCGACTCCGCCCGCGCGCAGCCAATCGAACGCGGACGCCACGTTGGTCAGCGTTTCGGTGGTGGTGAAGGTCTTGCTTGCGGCGGCGATCAGCGTGGTTGCCGGATCGCACTTTGCGAACGCTTCCTCCAGCGCGCACCCATCGATGTTCGAGACGACGTGGACCGCCACCTTCGATCCATCCCTTGTCAGCGCATCGATCGCCAGCGCGGGGCCAAGCGCGGAGCCGCCGATGCCGATGTGGATCAGCGATTTGGCCTCACCCAGAACGTCCTCATGGATCGCCTCGACCAGCAGCTTCATCCGCTGGTGCAACGCCTGCGCCTCTTCTACGTCCGCTTCATCGCCGACACCGCGCTGCGCGGTGTGCGTAGCTGCGCGGCCTTCCGAAGCGTTGACCGCTTCGCCCGCGAACAGCGCTGCGCGCTTGCCCGCAAAGTCCGCCTCGCGCGCCAGCGCCTCGAACGCGGCGATCACCGCGGCATCGAGATGGGTCTTCGACCAATCGAACCGGATCGCACTGCCAGGCAGGTCGAGCGTGCCGGTCAGCGCATCGACCCGCCCGGAATCCTTGAACAGTTCGCCCAGCGTGGGTCGCGGCAGGGCTTCGAGCGCGGTCCAGTCCATCGTTTTTGCTTTCCTACCAAGCGCCCGCGCGCCTATGCCGCGCCCGCGCAATTCCGCCAAGCGGAAGCCGACGGGAAATCCTTCCAAGATCGCAAACCTGCGTGTATTAGGATACCAACACACTTGCCCGAGGATCCAACCCCGCCAATGACCAGCACCTCCGCCCCCGCCGATGCGCCACCCGTTCTGGTGCCCTCTCCCCCGGCGAAAAAGGAAAAGAAGGAAGACAGCTTCCCCGTCTTCCTTATCAAGCTGGCGCTGATCGTGGCAATCTTCCGCAGCTTTTTCTTCTCGCCGTTCAACATCCCCAGCGAATCGATGCTGCCGCGGCTGGAGAATGGCGATTACCTGCTCGCCGCCAAGTGGCCGTTCGGCTATTCCAAATACTCGCTGCCGTTTAGTGTGCCGCTGATCCCCGGCCGCATCTTTGCCGGCCAGCCCGAGCGCGGCGACGTGGTAATTTTCAAAGCTCCCCCGGGCAACGATGTCGATTACATCAAGCGGGTGATCGGCCTGCCCGGCGATACCGTGCAGATGATCGGCGGTCAGGTGACGCTCAACGGCAAGCCCATCTCGAAGCAGAAGATCGCCGATTTCGAGCTGCCCGTCACCGCCAACACCCATTGCATCGCGCCGCAGTTCGAGGCGACTTCGGCGGATGGCGCGGCGGTGTGCCATTACCCGCGCTTTCGCGAGACGCTCCCCGGCGGGCGCAGCTATGAGGTGCTCGATCTATTCTCCACCCCGCAGGACGATGCCCCGCCGGTGATCGTGCCCGAAGGATCGGTGTTCCTGATGGGCGACAACCGCGACAACTCGATGGACAGCCGCTTCCCCGCGGTCGAGGGCGGCGGGATCGGCATCGTCCCGCAGGCCAATCTGGTCGGGCGGGCGAGCATCATGATGTTCTCGACCAACGGCGGTGCTGAATGGATCAAGCCGTGGACCTGGTTCACCGCGGCACGCTGGAGCCGGATCGGCGGAACTTTTTGAGCCTTTCGGATGAAACGCTGCGTTATCTCACCACGCTGACCGGCGAGGCCCCGCGCCTTGCGGAGTTGTGGAGCGAGGCGCTGACCCACGGCAGCATGGGCGAGCCGCGCAATTACGAGCGGCTCGAGTTTCTGGGCGACCGCGTACTCGGTCTGGCCATCGCCGAGTGGCTCCACGAGCGCGGGCGGATGGTCGAAGGCACGCTTTCGCAACGGCTCAACGCGCTGGTCAGCGGGCACACTTGCGCCACCGTGGCGCGCGAGATCGGCCTGCCCGTGCACCTCCGCCTGGGCAAGCAGGCGCGCGACGATGGCGGGCACGACAGCGACAACATCCTGGGCGACGTGGTCGAGGCGCTGCTCGGCGCGCTGTTCATCGAGCGCGGCTATGATGCGGCGCAGGCGCTGGTCCGCCAGTTGTGGGCCGGGCACGTCGCGGCGGGCATGGGCGAGAAGAAGCACCCCAAGGCCGCGCTTCAGGAATGGGCCGCGGGCAACAAGCGCAAGCCGCCGGTCTATGCGCTGCTATCCCGCGAAGGGCCGGATCACGCCGCCAGCTTCACCGTGTCGGTGTCGGTCAAAGGCATGGGCGAGGCCCAGGCCAACGGATCGAGCAAGCAAGAGGCTGAAACCCAGGCGGCCAAGGCATTTATGAAGGCGTTCGGGTGATAGTCCTTCGACAAGCTCAGGATGAGCGGATCTTGCCCAATTCACTTACACCCGCTCAGGCTGAGCCTGTCGAAGCCCGCGCACAAAGGTCCGCCCCATGAGAACCACCCCCCACTGCGGCCTGATCGCCGTCCTCGGCGCACCCAACGCGGGCAAATCGACGCTGGTCAACGCGCTGGTCGGGCAAAAGGTTGCCGCGGTCAGCGCCAAGGCGCAGACCACCCGCGCCCGCCTGCTCGGTATCGCCATCGCCGACAACACCCAGATGATCCTCGCCGACACCCCCGGCATCTTCGCCCCCAAACGCCGCCTCGACCGGGCAATGGTCGCCGCCGCGTGGGAAGGCGCAAGCGAGGCCGATGCGATCCTGCTGGTGGTCGATGCGGTCAAGCTGCGCCGCCACGAACTGACCCCGATCGTCGAGGCGCTCAACGGCCGCAAGGAACGCAAGCTGCTCGCGCTCAACAAGGTCGATGCCAGCGCCAAGGAACCGCTGCTCAAGCTGGCCGAGGAACTGGTCGGAGTGGCCGGGTTCGACGAGGTGTTCTTCATCTCGGCATTGACCGGCGACGGTGTGCCCGAACTCAAGGCGCGGCTGGCAGACCTGATGCCCGCAGGCGAATGGCACTATCCCGAAGACCAGGTCAGCGACGCCAGCGAGCGTTTACTGGCCGCCGAGATCACCCGCGAACAACTCTACCGCCAGCTCCACGAAGAGCTACCCTATGACGCGGCTGTCAGGCCGGAAAGCTACACCGTGCGCAAGGACGGCTCGGTCGAAATCCGTCAGCAGATCGTGATTGCGCGCGAAAGCCAGAAGCCGATCGTGCTCGGCAAACGCGGGGCCAGGATCAAGGCCATCGGCGAAGCGGCGCGGATCGAGTTGACAGCGCTGCTGGGGGTAAAGGTCCACCTGTTCCTCCACGTGAAGGTGGATGAGGCCTGGGCCGAGAGCCGCGAGATTTATGACGAGATCGGGCTGGACTGGGTGAAGTGAGCCCAGCTCCTCCCCATTTTCGCCCTTGCGCAAATGGGGAGGTGGCAGTCGGCGTTTCTGCCGACTGACGGAGGGGTCAGCCCCGTTTGCAATGCCGAACCACCGCATCGGCAATGTCGTCGGGAGATTTCAGCACGTCGGCAGCGGGGATACGCATCACCTCGATGCCGTACTCGGCGAGGGCCGCATCGCGCTCGATATCGCGCTTCGGATTGCCGCCCATATCGTGGACGAACCCATCGACTTCGATCGCGACTTTCGCCTTCGCGCAGTAGAAGTCGATCACATAATCATCCACCGAATGCTGCTTTCGAAAGCTGACACCATCGGGGGATTTGACCAGCCGTTGCCAGAGCAAAATCTCGGGCAGCGTCATCGTTTTGCGCAATTTCCGCGCCAGGCCGATTTTGCGTGGGATTTTCTTGCGTGGCAAAGGACCCCTCCGTCAGTCGCTGCGCGACTGCCACCTCCCCATTTGCCCTTCGACAAGCTCAGGGAAAATGGGGAGGAGCTGAAATCTAACGCTTCTTCGCCACCCCCACCCCATCCACCTTGGCGCGATCCTTGGTCGATTCCTCGCTGCGGCCCAGCGCCTTGGCGATTTCCTTGAGGCCTTTGCCTTTGGTGGCGAGGATGCGCAGTTTGCTCAGCTCGTCGGCGGTCCACGGCTGTTTGTGGCGTTCGAAGCGTTCGCTCATCCCTTGGCCACCTTCTTCGCCGGAGCCTTCTTCTTCGGCGCGGCCTTCTTGGCGGGAGCCTTCTTGCGGCCCTTGCCCGTCGGCGGGCCCTTGGCTGCGCGTTCGTCGATCAGCACCACGGCCTCCTCGGCGGTGAGACTTTCGGGCGCTTTGTCGCGCGGCAACGTCGCATTGGTGGTGCCGTCGGTCACGTACGGCCCATAGCGCCCCGCCATCAGCTTCATCTCGCCGCCGCTGGTGGGGTGTGTGCCGAACACCTTGAGCGGTTCGGCCGCCGCCCGTGCACCGCGCCCGCCGTTGGCCGCAGCTTCGGCGAGCATGGTCACCGCGCTGTTCATGCCGGTTTCGAACACTTCGGCGGTGCCGCGCAGCTTGGCGTATTTGCCCTGGTGCGCAAGGTACGGGCCATAGCGGCCGATGCTGGCAGTGATCGGCTCGCCGCTTTCGGGGTGCGCGCCGATGCTGCGCGGCAGGCTCAGCAGCCTGACCGCCCAATCCAGGTCCAGTTCGGGGATGTCCTTGGGTATGGAAGATCGCTTGGCCTCCTTGCCCTCGCCGAGCTGGATATACGGCCCGAAGCGCCCGGTGCGCCGAGTGATCGATTCGCCACTCTCGGGATGCTTGCCCAACTCATCGTCATCGCCACCCTCCGCGCCATTGCCGCCGGGCTGGGCGAACTTGCGGGTGAACTTGCACTCGGGATAGTTCGAGCA
>JANMPV010000333.1:0-3171 GCA_031370045.1 Novosphingobium sp.
CAGGCGGATGAAGACGCTACAAAAGTTCGCCTCGGTCCATGCCAACATCTCCAACCACTTCTCTGCCGAACGCCACCTCGTTGACCGCCAGACCTACAAGCAGCGCCGCGCGACCGCCTTGGCCGAGTGGCAGCTGCTCGCCGCCTAACCCGCCGAACTCAAAGGCACGCCTCCGCCAAACGGAGACAAGTGCGCATAGGACTGACAGCACCCTTCCTACGGCCCGAGCGTCACTCGATAACGTCTGGGCGCACCGCCGTCGCCTCAATCTCAATAAGTGCCTCGGGCTCAACCAGCGCGACCACCTGAACGACCGCCATCGCCGGAAAATTTCGGCCCAGAAGCTCGCGATAGGCGTCGCCAATCGCGGGGAGTTCGGCGCGATAGGCCTCAACGTCGATCACGTACCACGTCATGCGCACAAGATGCTCGGGGCCGGCGTCCGCTTCGGCGAGGACTGCGAGGAGATTGCTCAGAATTTGTCTAAACTGACCGGCGATCCCGCCTCGTGCAAATTCCTCCGCCTGATTCTAGCCGACCAGCCCGCCGGTAAACACCGTTAGACCTCGCGCCGCAATGGCGTTGGCATAGCCGCGCGGCCGTGGCCAACCGGGCGGAAGAAGGCTGCGATGGACGCTCAATTCACTTCTGACGATTCACACTGCACGAACATTCTCCTCGCCCGACTCTTCGACGGAAGCGCGCAGCTTGCCGAGCAACGCGAACAGCGCGTTCCTGTCTTCCACGCCGAGACCGGCGAACATCGCCTCGACCCATTGGTGATGCTCGCGCGACAAGACTTCGAACGCGGCGGCACCCTTGGGCGTCAGTTGGGTGATGGTGGAACGACCGTCGCGGCTGCACTGCTTGAGCGCCACCAGGCCCTCTTTGGCGAGCCAGTGGACGAGGTGGGTAATATTGCCGTTGGACACGAACAACTGACGCGACAAGGCGGACATGGTCAGTCCCTCGGGATGACGCTCGAGCGCCGCCATCACGTCGAATCGAGGAAGGGTCGAGGATCGCTCGGCAAGCTTGCGCCGCAAGCGCTTTTCGATGACCGTCGAGCAGCCGAGCAGGCGCAGCCACAGCCGAATGTCGGCCTTCCCGCCGCTGATATGCCCATCATGCTTTTCGCGAATCACGGACTTGCTCAAGTAAATCCTCCGCCACACGCGCGCGACGAGCCACGCCCGTTCCCTTTGTATGTCGCAAAAGTTTATGCTTAAAGCAAAATCATCAGCCCGGGCGGAAGTTCGGTAGCGGGAGAGCGCAGCGGATGGACAAGGACCCGGTCACGGACCGAGAGCAGGGCCTTCAGCAGTCGTTGAGCAAGGCCCAGATCACGATGATCGGGCTTGGTGGCGCGATCGGTACCGGGCTGTTCCTCGGCAGTGGGCTGGCGATCGGCTATGCTGGCCCGGGCGTCCTGTTGAGCTACGTTATCGCGGGGTTCATCGCGGTGGTAATGGTGTTCAGCCTGTCGGAAATGGCGGTGGTCCATCCGACCGCAGGCTCGTTCGGCATCTACGCAGAGACTTATCTCAATCCGTGGGCCGGCTTCATGGTCCGATACACCTACTGGCTGGCGCAGGTCATCGCGGTCGGCGGGGAGGCGGTCGCCGTTGGCCTCTACATGGGCTTCTGGTTTCCCGACGTGCCGATCTGGATGTGGTCGATCGGCTTCGCCAGCATTTTGCTCTATTTCAATTCACGCTCGGTCGGCAATTTCGGGACAATCGAATATTGGTTCGCCTTTATCAAGGTCGCCGCGATCGTCGTGTTCATCATCATCGGCGCGTCGACCATCTTCGGCATCGGCCAGCCCGCGACCGGTGCGGCCAATCTGACCGGCCTGCCTGGCGGTTTCCTGCCGCACGGTCTGCGCGGGGTCTGGATGGGGGTGATCATTGGCATCTTCTCGTTCAACGGGATCGAGGTCATCGCGGTGACCTCGGGCGAGACGAAAGATCCGGTGACTGCCATCCCCGCGGCACTCCGCACGATGGCCTTCCGACTATTCCTTTTTTACATCCTGGCGCTGGCGATCGTGGTGAGTTTCGTGCCGTGGACCGAGACCGGCGCCAAGGTCATCACCCAAAGCCCGTTCGTCAAAGTGTTCGAGCACAGCGGAATTCGCCACGCTGCTGGCATGATGAACTTCGTCGTCATCACCGCCGCGCTTTCGAGCATGAATACCAACGTCTACCTGTGCTCGCGGATGCTCTTTTCGCTGTCGCGCGGTTCCTATGCTCCGGCCTTCCTCGGGCGGTTGAGCAGCAACGGAACGCCCGTCGCGGCGATCCTCGTTTCTGGCGGAAGCATCCTTGCGGCGGCGGCGCTCTCGGTCGTGACGCCCCTCGCCTATAATTATCTGTTCGGGGTGGCTCTATTCGGAGCGATCATCGTGTGGATCACGATTCTCGCCAGCCATCTCAGCTTTCGGCGCCACCATGGTGAGGCTGCGCTTCCGGTGCGCATGCCACTGTTTCCCTACATGCAGATCGCGGGGCTGCTGTTGCTCAGTGCCATTCTGGTGACGATGGGGCTCGACACAGAGTTCTGGAACATCTCGTGGATCGTCGGCGTGCCCTGGCTCGGCCTCGTCACGCTCGCCTACTTCGCGTGGAAGCGAAGTCACCGCGCGGCCGCGCCGCTTGGCGCATCAACCGACCGCGTCGCCTGACGTGACGATCCGCGCCAGCAGCGCCGGGTCGAGGTTGCCGCCCGATACCACCGCGCAGACCCGTCGGTAATGGTGCGCGCCGTACAGTGCCGCGGCGACCGATACCGCACCCGCGCCCTCGGCGATGACATGGTTGCTGCTCGCCATCGTGCGGATTGCCGCTTCGACCTCGTCGAGAGTCACCGTGACGACCTCAGCGACCAGGCCCGACACCAGCGGCCACATTTCGGGCAGGACCGCCCCATAGCCGACCCCACTTACGAAGCCCGGCGCGGCTGGCACGGTGACCGGATGCCCGGCCGCCATCGCGGCCTTGAGCGGCTGCGCGCTGGCCAGTTCGCACACCACGATCCTGACCGCCGGCCGCAGCGCCTTGAGGGCGCAGGCAATCCCGCTCGCCAACCCGCCGCCGCCGAACGGGATGAAGACCGCGTCGAGTTCGCCCGCATCCTCGGCGATCTCGAGGCCGATCGTCCCGTCTCCGG
>JANMPV010000336.1:0-1899 GCA_031370045.1 Novosphingobium sp.
GGCGAGGCCCAGGCGTGGTCGAGCCGCCGCCCCTGGTCCCTCTGGCGCCACCACGAACGATAGCTCCACCACGAATAGTTGCGCCCCGGAGCGGGGATATGTTCGCGCCCCAAATCGATCCAGCCGTGCGCGTCGCGAAACCGGGCGAGTGTCTCGATTTCCTGCGGGGTGTGACTGACCACTTTCACCAGCGCCTTGTGATCGTAAACGTCGCAATCGAGCGGGGCGATGTTGAAATCGCCGACGATCAGCGTCGGCCGGTCGAGCTTGTCAGCCCAGCGCGTCATCCGCCCGAGGAAATCGAGCTTCTGGCCAAACTTCACGTTGGCCTCGCGATCGGGGATGTCGCCGCCTGCGGGGATATAGACGTTCTCGAGGATCAGCCCCGACCCGACCACCTCGACCCCGACATGACGCGCCTCGCCGTTGTCCTGCCAATCGTGGCGACCCACCTCCTGGAGCGGGAGACGGCTGACGGTAGCGACGCCGTGATAGCCTTTTTGCCCATGAACCGCACGGTGGGTATAGCCCAGCGCCTCGAACGCGGCGTGCGGGAACTGCTCCTCGCGGCACTTGATCTCTTGCAGGCAAAGCACATCAGGGGCCTGATCGGTCAGGAACCGCGCAACCTGATCCATCCGCAGGCGGACCGAATTGATATTCCAGGTGGCGACGGAGATCATGTTGGTGCGTCTAGGTGCGTTGCTCGACAGCGGCAAGCGGACCGTTTTTGGCGAGGGAATTGGGCGGATGACGGAGCGAGAATGGCGTTCCGCGAGAACCGGCGCGCAGCGATCTTAAGATCGTGAGCACCGGAAGCGCAGCGGGATGCCGTTCGCAGCCCGTCAGCCGATCAATTCACCGCCAAAAAAGAAAACCCTCGGTCCGGGGGCATTGGACCGAGGGTTCCTTTGCGTTCGTCACGCTTTGACCCGGGCGACCTGTTTGAGAGGTTTGGGCAACAGGGGGGAAACCCGCCTCAGCCGCTCGTGTCTCGACCTATTTAGGGGCTGTCCGCTTGCCACACAATGAACGGCAGCGTTAGCTTTGTCGCGGTTTGTCGCAAGTTCCGCACGATCGCTGCCGAGCCGTTGTCAATCAGCGACCGGGCGCGGTGCGGCGCGGATCGTTGTAGGAAAAGGCGTTGGCAGAAACCGCCACGCCATAGCGGTGATTGGCGAGTCGAATGGTGGTGCGCTTGTTCTGCGAATCGAGCGCGACCCAGCTGGTCAGCTCCATCCCCCCGGGCGCGCCGGGATCCTTGACCAGGATCATCGTGATCACGCCGTATTCGGGATGTTTGGGATCGCGCACCTCGATGCTGGTCACCCCGGGATTGCCCGTCGGGATCAGGCGGCCATAACGCGATACGTCGCGGTTGGGATCGAGCAGCGCGCCCAACGGGCTGTTCGAGATCGGCCAGCGCTGGACCTGACGGACCTCATAATCGACCATGGTCAGCGCCTTGCCGTCCGACACGATCAGCAGCGGTACGCCCTTTTGATACTGAAAACGGATCTTGCCGGGGCGCTTCAAGGTCATCTGGCCCGCCAGGCGCTGGCCGTTGCGGTCGGTTTGGGTGAAGTCCGCAGTCATCGTCGAGATGTCGCGCAATGCGGCTACTGCCTGGTCGAGCTGGGAGCTCGCTTGGCCGATAGGGGACTGCGCGGCCAACGGCGTCAGGGCCGCGCCGCTGGCGGAAACGGCTAGAGCGGCCACGGCCAAAGACCGCAGCGGCTTGTCGATAAGAGTTTTCAAGATGGTCATGGCCGAGCCTCTAGCAGGTCCGGCATTGAACTCGAAGTGAACCGGCGGGTCCCTCGCCAGCTCATGAGATCACTTGATCTTGGCTTCCTTGAACTCGACGTGCTTGCGCACGACGGGATCGTACTTGCGGAA
>JANMPV010000385.1:0-4362 GCA_031370045.1 Novosphingobium sp.
CGCCGGGGCGACGGGGGTTTCGCTTGGCGGCTAAACGTTGAACTTGAAGTGCAACACGTCGCCGTCGTGGACGACGTACTCCTTGCCTTCCTGGCGCAGGCCGGGGTCCAACCGGCATCGCGTCAATGCACGGTTCGCGCAGTTCGAGAGCTTGGTTGGGCCCCGGCCTGCGCCGGGGCGACGGATTGGTATTGCGATAGCTGCCCCCGGAACCACCACACCCCTCCCCCGTTCCCCTTCCACAACAGGAAAGAGGAACACCGCATGGCCCATGTCACCCGGCTCGATTGGCTGGCCAAAGCGGGTTTTGCCGCGCGCGGGATCGTCTACATCCTGTTCGGATGGATCGCGCTGTCGGCGCGCGGCGCGACCAAGCAGGGTCAGAAAGCGGTGTTCGACAAAGTCCAGGATATGCCTGCTGGCGACCTGCTGTTGACGCTGCTGGCGCTGGGGCTGTTCGCCTATGGCATTTTCCGGCTCACGAGCGGCCTGCTCGATATCGAGGGCAAAGGCGATGAGCCCAAAGGACTGGCGGGTCGTGCCGCGCAAGTTGGCAGCGGGCTGTTCTATCTATTGCTGTCCTACACCGCCTCGCAGTTTCTGGGCGGCGGCAAACCTTCGGGCAACGCCACCGGCAGCGCCAGCAGCCAGGAAGCGGCCAAAACGCTGCTCGATCTCGATCTCGGCAATGTCGGCCTGTGGCTGGTCGCGCTGGGCTTTCTCGTCGCGACGGGGATGCAGGTGCGCAAGGCCATCAAGGGCAGCCACATGAAGCAGACCGCGCCCGATACGCCCGCCTATGCCAAGACGCTCGGACAGATCGGCCTGATTACCCGCGGGTTCGTATTTGCAGTGATCGCCTATTCGTTCGTCAAGGTCGCCGAAACCAACGATCCGGGCCAGGCGAAGGCCGCGGGCGCAGCGATTGCCTCGCTTCACGGGTCGAGCCCGACGCTCTACGCGCTGATCGCGGCGGGGCTGATCGTATTCGGCGTGTTCAGCCTGATCCTGGCGAAGTATCGCGTGGTTCCCGCGATTGACGTGGCTGGCGCGGCGAAAGGCAAAGCGAGCGAAGCGAAGGCCAGGGTTGCGGCCAGGTTGTGACACTGCCGCAAGCCTGAATTGGGCGATTGACGCTTGGGGTTGCGCACGGCAAGTCGCCGCGATGCAATATTTCGAAGACATCCCGGTCGGCCAGAAGCACGCCTTCGGCAACTATCAAGTCACCCGCGACGAGGTGCTGGCGTTTGCCGCCAAATACGATCCGCAGTCATTCCATCTCGACGACGAAGCCGCGGCCAAAACCCACTTCGGACGGCTTTCCGCCAGCGGCTGGCACACCTGCGCGATGACCATGGCGATGATGGTGGAGAGCATGAAAGACCGTCAGCAGGCCGGGCTGGGCTCGCCAGGGGTAGACGAACTGCGCTGGCTCAAGCCGGTCTATCCCGGCGATACACTGCGCTGCGAAACCGAGGTTTTCGAAAAACGTCGCAGCGCCAGTCGCCCGGAAATGGGGATCTTCAAATCACGCGCGAAAGTGTTCAATCAGCACGACGAGCCGGTGCTCTCAATGACCTCAATCGGGTTGGTCGCGGTGCGCGATCAGGATGCGCCGATCGCTTAGCGGCGCATCAAGCCGAGCACTGCACCTGCCCGTCGGCCTCATACACCACCTGATCAAACGGATCGGTGACCACCAGATGCCCCGGCCAGCGGGTCGCGTCTGGCGCAACATCGGCGGCGCGGGTCAGCGACAGCGCCATCTCCTTGCCGACATAGCGCGAGACCGTGTCGAGCGGCAGCTTGGTGCTGCCCGGATCGGAGGCGAAGCCGACCGGGTGGCCATCGATCAGCAAATAGGCGATCTTGGCGCGGGTCAGCAGCACCGCGCCCATGCTGTTTCCCGGCGCAAACGCGCAGCCCGCGCCGAACAGATCGTGCCTTTGGATATCGGCGAACAGGATCGGCTGCGGAGTGATCGGGGTCGGCGGCGGCTTGACTTGTTGCGCGGAATTGACCTGCGCGATGGCGCGGTCTTCTTCGGCACGCTTTTCGGCCGCCGATTTCTCGGGCGTGCAGGCGGCGAGCAGGAGCACGGCAGCCATGATCCTCCCCATTTTCGCCCTTGCGCAAATGGGGAGGTGGCAGTCGGCTATTTTCTTGCCGACTGAGGGAGGCGTAGTGGCGCGAGATACCCCTCCACCCCCACGCCAAGCGGCGTGGCGGTCCCCCTCCCCGTTTGTCCTGCGGAAAAACAGGGAGGAACTACTTACGTCCAAACAGCTTTTCAACATCGTCCATCGCCAATTTGATCCACGTCGGGCGGCCGTGGTTGCATTGGCCCGAGCGTGGGGTTTGCTCCATTTCGCGCAAAAGCGCATTCATTTCAACGACCGACAGCACCCGCCCGGCCCTCACCGAGCCGTGGCAGGCCATCGTAGCCAGGACCAGATCGAGCCGTTCGCCCAGCAGCAGGGTGTCGCCGTTGGCGGCCAGATCGTCGGCGACGTCGCGTAGCAGCGCGTGCGGATCGCCGCCCGACAACGCCGCGGGAACGCTCCGCACCAGCATCGCGGCAGGGCCGAACCGTTCTACCGTCAAGCCGTATTGCGCGAGCGCTTCGGCCTGCGCCTCAAGCCGGTCGCAATCGGCTTCGTCGAGTTCGACCACTTCGGGCAGGAGCAGTGCCTGGCTGGCCCCGTGCGCGCCCGCCCCGGCCGCGCGCAAGCGTTCGAGCACAAGCCGTTCGTGCGCGGCGTGCTGGTCGACGATCACCAGGCCATCGGCGGCCTCGGCGACGACATAGGTGTTGGCGATCTGACCGCGGGCGATGCCCAGCGGGTGCGCGGCGCTGTCGGGCACCGCAGCCTCGGCGATCTCGGCGCGGCCCGCTGGAGCGTCCAACGCCGCACCTTCATAGCCGCGCCAAGGCACCTGCGCTTCTCCCACCCGCGCATCGCTTGAGGGTGCATTCCAGCCCCGCCCACTGAAGATCGAATGGCTGCGCTGATCGGGGTGGAGCGGCGCGCCCAGCGGTTCCTGCCGCCACGCGCGCATCGCCTCGCCCGCGGGGGCCGAGACGCTGCGGCGGTCGCCCCCGCCCAGCGCCTCACGCAGGCCCGAGACGATCGCCCCGCGCACCCCTGCGGCATCGCGGAACCGGACTTCGGTCTTGGCCGGGTGGACATTGACATCGACCTCGCCGCACGGGACCGCCACGAACAGCGCCAGCACCGCGTGGCGATCGCGCGCGAGCATGTCGGCATAAGCCCCGCGCACTGCGCCGGCGAGCAGGCGGTCCTTCACCGGACGGCCGTTGACGAACAGGTACTGGTGATCGGCGACGCCGCGGTTGTAAGTCGGCAGTCCGGCGATCCCGGTCAGGTGGAAATCGCCGCGACGAAAATCGATCTGCACGGCATTGTCGGCCAGTTCGCGCGCGATAACTTCTGCGGCACGTGCAGCGATCCCCGCGCCCGGCTGAACCGCCAGCGCGCAGCGGCCATCGTGCTCGAGCGTGAAGCCCACGTCGGGCCGGGCCAGCGCAAGGCGGCGCACCGCATCGAGGCAGGCCGCCCATTCGGAACGCGCGCTGCGCATGAACTTGCGCCGCGCGGGGACGCGCGCGAAAATCTGTTCGACCCGGATGCGGGTGCCCGGCGGCAGCGCGGCGGGGCCTTCCTCGACCACCGCGCCGTTATCGACAACGCGCCGCCAGCCTTCGGCCTCCCGCTCATCCTGAGCCTGTCGTAGGACGCGCGGGCGGCTCTCCACCGTCAACCGCGCAACCGAGGCGATCGAAGGCAGCGCCTCGCCGCGGAAACCCAGCGTGGCGACATTCTCGATATTCTCGTCCGGCAGCTTCGACGTCGCGTGGCGTTCGAGCGACAGCGCGATCTCGTCGGGCGTCATCCCGCAACCGTCGTCGGTCACCTCGACCAGTGTCAGCCCGCCCTCGCCCAGGCGGATCGAAATACTCGCCGCACCGGCATCCAGCGCGTTCTCGACCAGCTCTTTCAACGCACTCGCCGGACGCTCGACCACCTCGCCTGCGGCAATGCGGTTGACAAGCGTTTCGGGAAGGCGGCGGATGATTGGCATCAGAATTGCCAGACTAGCGGTGAATGAACGGATATTCGAGACGACCAGTGGGGATAACCCCCGCATACTCGACAATATTTTGGCCTTTCACGGCTATCCCGGTTAATGAGCCGCCTTCCCCGCCCCCACCCGGCGCTGCCTGACCCGCAATCCTGTGCGGTAAGCCGCTGGACAGATACGGATTTAACGAATGGCGTCGTTTCTCTCGCGATTCTTCAAGTTTGGTTCCCAGAACATGGCCATCGACCTCGGTACGGC
>JANMPV010000389.1:0-2433 GCA_031370045.1 Novosphingobium sp.
CGATCCGACAAGCTGGAGCAAGCGCGATCAGGCGCTTGACGAGAGCTTCCCCGCAAGCGATCCGCCTGGAACCTATTAAGGCTAGTGCGCCGTCCCGGATTTGATCCGGGGCGGCGTCAGTCCGACAACGGCTTGAAAGTCATCCGCATGCCGTCCTTGGGCTTGGGGATCGGCCACGGCGCCCACGGCGGATCGTAACCTTCCTCCAGCACCAGCTCGTAGCGGACCAAAATCTGGGCTGCCAGAATCTTGATCTGCATGTAGGCGAAGTGTAGCCCGACGCACATGTGTGCGCCGCCGCCGAACGGCACCCACGCATACTTGTGGCGCTTGGCGATCTCGGTCGCGGTGAAGCGCAGCGGATCGAAGCGCATCGGATCGGGCCAGTGCTCGGGCATCTTGTGGGTGATCTGCGGACTGATCCCGACCTGCGTTCCAGCCGGAATGCGATAGCCGCCGAACGTGAACTCACGCAGCGCGCGGCGCGGCAGACCCGGTACCGGCGGGATCAGCCGCAGCGATTCCTTGAACGCCATCTCGGTCAGTTCCATCCGCGCCATGTCGTCGTAGGAAACGTTGCCGGTGCCGCCCGTCACCGCCATCGCCTCGGCGCGCAGCTTGGTCTGCCATTCGGGGTTCTTGAGCAGATAATACAGCAGCGAGCTGGCCGCGCTGGTGATCGTATCGTGCGCGGCGAGCATCAGGAAGATCATGTGATCGACCACCTGGCTGACATCGAGCAGGCTGCCGTCTTCGCGGGTGGCGTTGGCGAACTGGCTGAACATGTCTTGCCCGCCCCCGGACTCGCGCCGCTTGAGCGTTTCGGCGGTGAACAGTTCGACCAGGAACTTGCGCCCTGCCACCCCGCGCCCCATCGCGGTAAACGGCAGCGGCTTGCGCACCACGCCGATCGAAGCGTTGACCAGATCGACAAACGCCTGGTTGACCTTTTGCGCCTCGGGACCCCACGGAATCCCCAGGAAACTGTCCGCCGCCAGATCGAGCGTGAGCTGCTTGATTGCCGGATAGAACAGCATCGGCGCACCGCCCCATCTGGCCACGCCTATCGCGATCCCGCGGTTGAGCGCATCGGCATAATGGCGCATCGGCTCGGGCTTAAAGGCGATCGACAGCGCCCGGCGATCGACCCGGTGGTGCTCGAAATCGATCAGCATCAACCCGCGCGGGAACAATTGGTCGAGCGCCGGGCCCCAGCCCTGTTCACTCGAAAACAGCTTTTCGCGATCGAACAGCAGCAGCTCGTTGGCCTCGGGCCCAATCAGGGTGACCTGGTTGACCCCGAACGGGCGCGAGCGAAATACCGGCCCGTACGTCGCGTGCATCCGCTTGCCATAGCCGACCGGGTCGGAGACCAACTGGAGCGTGGTGCCAAACACCGGAATCCCGGTTTCTCCGGGGATATGCGCCAGCGCATCGGCGGGGAGCTTCTGGCTCCAGTGGGTGAAACTCGGAGCAGATTGGGCCAGCGTTGCCATCGGTACCTCGTGGTTACTTACCGCAGTGTAAGCAGCCTTTAAGCAAGTCCGCAGGCTAAATCCACCCGCCAAGTTCGCGGCGGATCAAGGCTTCGAGCATCGCCATGCCGGAATCGCCGGTGTTGAGGCAGGCGAGCGCGGTGAAGTCCTGCCCGCCCGCTTCGGTGAACTGCTCACGCCCGCGGATCGCCAGCTCTTCGAGCGTTTCGAGGCAATCGGCGGAAAAACCCGGCGCGGCAATCACCAGCGCCCTGGTGCCGTGCTCTGCTTCTGAGGCCAAAACCTTGTCTGTGGCGGGTTCGAGCCATTTGGCGCGCCCGAAGCGCGACTGGAAGCTGGTCTCAACGCGCAGCGCAGGGTGGCTGGTGGCGAACCGGTCGCCCAGCAGGCGGGCGGTCTTGCGGCAGTGGCAGTGGTACGGGTCGCCGAGTTCGAGGGTCCGCAGGGGCATCCCGTGGAAGCTGAGCAGCAGCACCTCGGGGACGAACGCCAACGCCGTCAGTTGCGCCGCTAGATCGGCGTGGAGCGCGTCGATGTACGCCGGATCGTCGTGGTACGGCGGCAACGTGCGCACCGCCGGAGCCCAGCGCATCGCCTTGAGCGCTTCGCCCAGCGCATCGAGCGCACTGCCCGTGGTGGCGCCTGAATACTGCGGATAGAGCGGCGCCACCAAAATGCGCTCGCACCCGGCAGCTTTCAGCGCGGCGAACTCATCGCTCAGTGCGGGGCGGCCATAGCGCATCGCGTAACGCACGATCGCAGCCTCGCCAAGCCGCACCTGGAGCGCCGCCGCCTGCGCTGCCGTGATCGCGGCGAGCGGCGATCCGGCCTCGGTCCATACTTGCGAATAGGCGTGCGCCGATTTCCTGGGCCGGGTCGTGAGCACGATCCCGCGCAGGATCGGCTGCCACACGAACCACGGGATCTCGACCACCCG
>JANMPV010000414.1:0-5539 GCA_031370045.1 Novosphingobium sp.
CACTTGGGCTCGAACCAAGGACCCGCTGATTAAGAGTCAGCTGCTCTACCAACTGAGCTATGCGTCCGTATCGCTGGCACTTGTGGGCACCGCTGCGAAGGCGTGGCGTATAGCGGCTCGGCCACGCTGTGCAACCCCTAACCCAGCGCCCCGCTGCCCCGCCGATCGCGGCTCCAGCGTTCGATGGCCATGATCGTGCCGATGCAGATCATGTTGGTCATCATCGAGCTGCCGCCGTGGCTCATGAAGGGCAGGGGGATACCGACGACGGGGGCCATGCCGGTCACCATCATCAGGTTGATGAACACGTAGAAGAAGATCGTCAGCGCCATGCCCGCGGCGAGCAGGCGGCTGAAGCGGTCGGGGGCATTCTGGGCGACGCGCAGGCCCCAGCGCAGGATCAGGAAGAACACGCCCAGCACGAACAGCCCGCCGAGCATGCCCCATTCCTCGCTCATCGTGGCGAAGACAAAGTCGGTGTGCGATTCGGGGAGATAGTCGAGGTGGCTCTGGCTGCCGTTGCCAAATCCCTTGCCGAAGAACCCGCCCGATCCGATCGCGATCTTGGATTGGGTGATGTGATAGCCGGTGCCGAGCGGATCGCTCTCTGGATCGAGGAACACCAGCACGCGGTTGCGCTGGTAATCGTGGAGCAGGGTGAAGAACGCGATCGGCGCGACGATTAGCCCCGCAGCCCCCGCGCCGATAAACCAGCGCAGCGGCACGCCCGACAGGAAGATCACCACCACCCCGCCAAAGCCGATCGCCAGTGCGGTCCCCAGATCGGGCTGGAGCATGACCAGCGCCATCGGCAGTCCCAGCAGCGCCAGCGCCGGGGCGATCGCCCGCCAGCCGCGGATTTCGCCCGCGGGGAGCAAGTCATAGAAGCGCGCGAGGACCAGCACGATCCCCGGCTTCATCAGTTCGGATGGCTGGAGGGTCATGAACCCCAGGTTGAGCCAGCGCCGGCTGCCCCCGCCGACAAAGCCCAGCGCCTCGACTAGCACCAGCAGCACCAGGATTCCGGCAAAGGCGGGAAACGCGGCGAACTTGAACACCTCGGGCTTGATCTGGGAGATCACGAGGGCCATCGCCAGAAACACCCCGAAGCGCAGCGTGTGGGTCAGCGCCCACGGCTGCAGGCTGCCCCCGGCGGCCGAATAAAGCACCGTGCTGCCGAACAGCACCAGCCCCAGCAGCGGCAGCACGATGTGCCATGGCTGGCGGGCGATCAGCGCAGGGACGTAAGTGCGTTGCAACTCAATTTCCCCCAAATGCCGGATTCTGGACCGGCACCGGTGCGGGTGCCGATCCAGACTGAGGCGCTACCGTTTCGGGCGGGGGAACGACCACGCCGGTTTGCGCTGCGGTGGGGGTGGCTATTGGTTCGGCTTGCGTCACGGCTTCCTCGACCTGGCTTTCGGTCACCGGCTTGGCTGCGATTGCGGCAGGTTCGTTCTCGGCAGCGAGATACTTGGCGGCCATCCGCTGGGTAGCGTTGCCGCCCCATTGCTTTTCCAGCGCGTGGAGCGTCTCGACCGCCTTGGGTGGATCGAACAGGAAGGTCATCACGTCCTTGGCGATCGGCGCGGCGGCGCGCGCGCCGAACTGGCCATGTTCGATCACCACCGCCATCGCATAGCGTGGTGCATCGGCCGGGGCATAGCACACGAACAGCGAGTGATCGCGCGACTTCCATTCGCCACCGCCGCCGCGGCTGGTCAGCGCGCGGACCTGCGCGGTGCCGGTCTTGCCCGCCATCTTGATCCCGCCGATGTCAATTCGGCTGGCCCCGGCGGTGCCCGAACCGTTGACCACGCGGAACATGCCTTCGTGCGTCACCGCCAGTTGTTCCGGCGTGAACGGAAACGCCGGTCCCAGCGCGGGCGGCTTGCCCAGCAGCAACGAAGGCTGAAGATTGCGCCCGCTGGCGATGCGCGCGGTCATCACCGCCAGCTGCAAGGGCGAGACCGAGACATAGCCCTGGCCGATCGAGGCGTTGAGCGAATCCGCTGCGGTCCATTCCTGCTTGTAACGGCGCATCTTCCAGGCGGCGTCGGGGATGGTGCCATAGCGCTGCGAGGTGCCGGGAAGCACGAATTGCTGCCCCAGCCCCAGCAGCTTGGCAATCGGCGCGATCGCATCATACCCGACCCGGTGCGCCATGCTCCAGAAATAGGTGTTGCAGCTGCGCTCGATCGCAGTGCGCATATCGACCGAGCCGTGGACCGCGTCGCACCGGAAGAACCGGCTGCCGAGGCGATAACCGCCGGGGCAATTGATCCGCTCATCGGGCGAAACGCCTTGAAGTTGCAGCGCGAGACTGGCCATCGGCTTCATCGTCGAGCCGGGCGGATACAGCCCGCGCACCGCCTTGTTGAGCAGCGGGATGTGGTCGTCGTCGTTGAGCAGCTTCCATTCGAGGCGGCCGATCCCGTCGGCAAAGCTGTTGGGATCGAAGGCCGGCATCGAACACTGCGCCAGGATTCCGCCGGTCAGGCAATCGATCACCACGACCGCGCCCGATTCCAGGCCGATCCGGCGCGCCGCGAAATCCTGCAAGGGGCCGTCGATGGTCAGCTTGACCGGATGGCCGGGTATATCCTCGCGCATTTCGAGGTCGCGCAGCACTTTGCCGCTGGCGGTAACTTCCATGCGCCGCGCGCCGGGCACGCCGCGCAGCCCGGTGTCGAAGTATTTCTCCAGCCCGTCCTTGCCGATCTTGAACCCCGGGGTGATCAGCAGCGGGTTCTTTTCCTTCTCGTACTCCTCGGCCGAGACCGTGCCGACATAGCCGATCAGGTGCCCCACCGCGGGGCCGGTCGGGTAATAGCGGCTGAACCCGCGCTGCGGGACCACGCCCGGCATATCGGGCAGGCGCACGCTGATCGCGGCAAACTTGTCCCAATCGACCCGGCTGGCGACTTCGACCGGGGCAAACCCGTGGGCCTTGTCGAGCTTGTCCTTGAGGTCGCGGATATCGACCTCGCTCAGCCCGAGGATCTGGCCGAGTTCGGCGATGGTCTGGTCGGCATGGACCAGTCGTTCGGGGATCAGATCGACCCGGAAGGCTGCCCGGTTCGAGGCCAGCGGGGAGCCGTTGCGATCGAGAATCCAGCCGCGTCGCGGCGGGATCAGCGCCAGGTTGACCCGGTTGCTTTCCGAAGCGAGACGGTACTTTTCGCCCTGGAAGAGCGCGAGATAGCCCATCCGCGTCGCCAGCAGCAGCCCGACCCCACCTTCGACTGCACCGATGAAAAAGCTGCGGCGGTTGAAACTGTGGGTCAGCGCGACCGTGCTCATCGGCGGCTTGGCCCGCGCCCGCGCGCGCTTGCGCCAATCGCCGAACTTCATCATTGGCCGACCTTGCGCAGCGGCAGCAGGCGCAGCCGGTCGAGCGCGGCGACAAGGCTGGTTACGAGCGGATGGGCGATCACTGCCAGCGCGACCTGCGGCACGATCGTGCGCAACGGCGCCGCGCCTCCGGCCAGGTTGGAGACCAGCGTCGCGAGAACCAGGTACGCCGCAATCAGCGCTGCGGCGAGCGCCCAATCCTGGACAAAACCGCGCCAGCGCAGGCGGATATCGACAAGTTCCATCATCAGCATCGCGCACGACCATAGCAGAACTGCGCTGCCGAAGGGCTGCCCGCTGTAAAGGTCGTCGAACGCGCCCAGCGGCGCGCCAGCCCACACGGGCAGCATCCCCGGGCGCAACATCCGCCACGCCAGCAACGCCATGAACGCCAGCGGCGGCATGATCGGGGCCGAGACAACCAATGGCGCGAACGGCACCAGGCTTAGCACCATCACGCTGGCCCACGGCACCCCGCGCGCCAGGATCGGCGAAGGCGCGCGGTTGATCCGCTTGCGCAGGCGCTGGTTGATCGCCTCTTGCTGGCGGCGCAGCACCGCCAGCGGCTGACGCCCGCCGAGCCCGCGCGATTTGCGGACGATCGCCATCAGGGGGCCGGAGCCGGAGTCGCTGCGGTTGGATCGGCTAGCTCCTGGAACACCGGCTCGACCAGGACAAACTCCGAGGCCGCAGGATCGCTGACGATCCGGGCAATCGCGCCGTCGGACAACAGCGATTCGACCTGCGCCACGGGGATCCCGGGCCGGTAAATCCCGCCCGAACCCGACGTCACGAACACGTCGCCGCGCTTGAGCGGGTTGACCCCGATGTTGATCAGCCGCAGCCGCAGCCGCCCGTCGGCGAGCCCTTCGGAGAACGCCGCGACCCCGTCGCTGGCGCGGCGTACGGGCACGACGTTCTCGGCGTCGGTGACCAGCAGGATGCGCGCGGTGTTCGGTCCGACTTCGAGCACCCGTCCGACCAGACCGTTGGCGCCGCGCACCGGCATCCGCACCCGCACCCCCTGGCGGCTGCCCGCGCCGATAATCGCGAACCGCCTGGTGCTGGCTGAGGTCGATGCGACCAGCCGGGTGGCGACAACCGGGCGCTCGGTGGTTTCGACCACCCCCAGCAAGGCCTTGAGACGGCGGTTTTCTTCGCCCAGCGCGGCGCCGCGGACCTGCTGGACCCGCGCCGCGGCAACCTCGCGGCGCAGCGCGGCGTTGGAGTTGCCGGCATCGATGTAGTCGCCGATGCGCTGGAAAAAGCCGCGCGAGTTTGACCGCGTGGCGCTGCCCGCGATGCCCGCGGGGGCGGCGATCTCGTTGGCAGCGCGGCGCAGCAAGGCGAAGCTGCCAGGATCGGCGATGGCGATCGCGATCAGCACCAGGCCCGCGAGCACGCCGCCGATCGCGGCGACATACCCCGAAAAGATACTGAATTGCGCCCTGCGCGAAAAGCCCGGACGCCGGTTGTTCGGCGGCGGCATGCGCCTATCCCTTCACCATTCCGGCCCCGGCATCGCGCACCAGCTCACGCCGTCATCAGCACGCCGCGGTAGATCGGGTCTTCCATCGCCCGCCCGGTGCCCAGCGCGACGCAGCTCAGCGGGTCTTCGGCGACGGTTACCGGCAGCCCGGTTTCCTCGCGCAGGAATTCGTCGAGCCCATGGATCAGGGCCCCGCCGCCGGTCAGGACGATGCCCTGGTCGACGATGTCCGCGGCGAGTTCGGGGGCGGTGTTTTCCAGCGCGATGCGCACCCCCTCGACGATCGCGCCGATCGGTTCGGCCAGCGCCTCGGCGATGTTGGCCTGGGTAATGTGGATTTCCTTGGGCACCCCGTTGACCAGATCGCGGCCCTTGATCGCGATCATCGCGCCGATGCCATCGGCGGGGACGATCGCGGTGCCATAGTCCTTTTTGATCCGCTCGGCGGTGGCTTCGCCGATCAGGAGGTTGTGGTGGCGGCGGACATAGCTGACTATCGCCTCGTCCATCTTGTCGCCGCCAACGCGCACGCTGGTGGTATAGGCAAGGCCGCGCAGGCTGAGCACCGCGACTTCGGTGGTGCCGCCGCCGATATCGACCACCATGCTCCCGACCGGTTCGGTAACCGGCATGCCGGCCCCGATCGCGGCGGCCATCGGCTCGAGGATCAGGTAGACCTGGCTCGCCCCGGCGTTG
>JANMPV010000460.1:0-4048 GCA_031370045.1 Novosphingobium sp.
GCGAAGTCGAGACACTCAGCGCAACGTGTCTCGACTTCGCTCGACATAAGCGGGGTTTGGGTATTGGGCATTTTCAACGCCGAATGCTCAGCGCGCCGCCCCCTTGCGACACCTGCCAGCCGCGCGCCTGGAGCGCGGCGCGCAAGGCGTCGGCATCCCCGGCAAAGCTGACCCGCATCACCGAGGTCCCGCCGACCGCGACGCTGGTGATATTAGCGCTCTGAACCCCGACCGCGCCACGCACCGAGCTGAGCCCGGCACCGACCGCCGCCGCATCCGGAGTTGCGAATTGAACGGTGATGCTGGAAATCGCCGCAGCGGTCTGCACCGGCGTGGGTGCGGCGCCGGTGGTTGCGCCGCCAGCAGGAGCCTCAGTGGCGGGAACCACCATTTCGATCGTGCCCAGGATGCGGTCGATCAACGTCTGGTCGATCGGCTGCTGGGCGAACAGCGATGGATCGGGGCTGAGCGTGCCTGCGGCCAGCGCACCCGCATAGATCCCATCCAGCCGGGCAATCGCCTGGCGCAGCATCGCGTGCAGCGCGGCCTCGCTCGGCGCGGTCAGGGTGAAGCCGCCAAGGTAGGTGTTGTCCGGCCCGTAGCGCGCGGTGAAGGTGCCCTTGACCGGGCCGCCCGGCCATTGCCGCTCGATCCGCGCGAGCGGCATGATCACGTCGGCGGCGCCGAACTGGTCGAGGATGTTGCGCCACCAGGTGCGGCTGCGACGCTCGATCTGCCCGGCGGTGAGCAGCAGCGATTCGCCGCCCGCGCCGTTGGGCCGGACATAATCGATCGAGCTGTTGGCGGTCTGGTATTCGGCCCAGGCGCGCTGCCACGGGGTGCGCACTTCGAACAGCGTGGCTGCGCCACCCGAATACGTGACCGGGATGATCAGCAGCGGGGCCGAGCGCGAGATTTCTCCGCTCATTCCGAGCACTTCGCCGGCCCGAGCGCGGTCGAAGATCACCCCAAGGCGGGCGATATAGCGGTGCGGGCCCATCTGCTCGCGCTCGATCACCACCGCCGAGACCATCGAATCGATCGTTCCTTCGGCCAGCGCGGGGGCGGTGCCGCTGTGCCCGGTCTCGGTCCACAATTTGGCCCAGGCGAGCTTCTGGGCTTCCTTCCAGCCCTTTTCGCGCGCGTCTTCGGCGCTGTCGCCGGTGGTCTGGACGATCAGTCCGTCGACTTCGAAATCGCCGTTGCTGGCGATCGGCGCAATCCCGCGCTCGCCCTCGACCTGAGCCAGCAGGCGAAGCGAGAACGCGGCAAGCAGCAGCAGCGCCAGCACCGTCAGGATGCGGCGAAACGCGGTTGCGGTGGCAAAAATCAGGGGGCGCGCGGCGGCCAAACGAACTCCATAAAGGCAGCTTTCTCGCCCGGCGGCGGACGTTGCCGGGGCTTTTGCCCAAAGGCGTGTGGAAATGCCAGCCGGAAAGCGGTAGGCGGCGCGGCGATGGCCAGCAACGCACCCCCCGAAAGCTATACTTACGCCAAGGCCGGGGTCTCGATAGCGGCGGGCAACGCGCTGGTCCGGGCAATCGGCCCGCTGGCCAAGTCAACCGCTCGGCCCGGTGCCGATGCCGAACTGGGCGGCTTCGGCGGCTTCTTCGATCTCAAGGCGGCGGGGTACAGCGACCCCTTGCTGGTCGCCGCCAACGACGGCGTGGGGACCAAAGTCAAGCTGGCGATCGACCACGACCGGCACGATGCGATCGGTATCGATCTGGTCGCGATGTGCGTCAACGATCTGATCGTCCAGGGCGCCGAGCCGCTGTTCTTTCTCGATTATTTCGCCACCGGCCAGCTCGACAACGGGGTAGCCGAACGCGTGGTTGCGGGCATCGCCGAGGGCTGCAAGATCGCCGGGTGCGCGCTGATCGGGGGCGAGACTGCCGAAATGCCGGGGATGTACGCGGCGGGCGACTACGACCTGGCGGGCTTTTGCGTCGGCGCGGTCGAGCGCGGCGAGCAGCTGACCGGGGACCGGGTTTCGGCCGGCGACGTGCTGCTGGGGCTGGCCAGTTCCGGCGTCCATTCGAACGGCTATTCGCTGGTCCGGCGGCTGGCCGAAGACCTTGGCTGGCGGATGAACCGCCCCGCGCTGTTCGATCAGGAACGCTTGCTGATCGACATCCTGATCGAACCGACGCGGATTTATGTGAAAAGCCTTCTGCCCGTGGTGCGTTCGGGGCGACTCCGCGCCCTCGCTCACATCACCGGCGGCGGGCTGCTGGAAAACGTCCCGCGGGTGCTGCCCGCCGGACTCCACGCAGCGATCGACGCCGACGCCTGGCCCCAGCCGCGGCTGATGGCGTTCCTGCAAGGGCAGGGCAATATCGAGCCCGAGGAAATGGCGCGGACGTTTAACTGCGGGATCGGGATGGTGCTGGCGGTCGCGCCGGACGAGGTGGATGGCGTGCAGGCCGATCTCGAAGCGAATGGCGAGACGGTTTTTCGGGTCGGAGAAATCGTCCCCGGCGAACGCGGTTGCTCCGTATCTGGCAGCGACGAGACTTGGAGCGGTCGCGGTGCATGGAGCGCAACCCACAATGCCTGAACTCCTCCCCATTTTCGCGCTTGCGCAAATGGGGAGGTGGCAGTCGGCTTCTTTCTTGCCGACTGACGGAGGGGCTCTTGCGCCAGAACCCCTCCGTCAGTCGCTTCGCGCCTGCCACCTCCCCATTTGGCTACGCAAAATAGGGAGGAACTAGTGGTGCGCACCCCCGTCGCCGTCCTGATCTCGGGCAGCGGAACCAATATGGCGGCGCTGCTCTATGCCAGCCGGGCCGACGATTGCCCTTATGAGATCGTGCTGGTCGCCAGCAACAACCCTGCTGCTGCCGGGATTATGCTCGCCACTGCCGAAGGTGTCGCCACCTTCGTCCTGCCGCACAAGGGCATGGCCCGCGCCGAGCACGATGCGGCGATGGACACCGCGATCCGCAAGTCCGGCGCGCAGGTCGTCGCGCTGGCGGGATACATGCGCATCCTCACGCCCGAATTCGTCGCCGGATGGGAGGGCCGAATGGTCAACATCCATCCCTCGCTGCTGCCCAAGTATCCCGGCCTCCACACCCACGAGCGCGCGCTGGCTGCGGGCGACAGCAAGGCTGGATGCAGCGTGCATCTGGTCACCGCCGAACTCGATTCAGGCCCGCTGCTAGGCCAGACAGCGGTGGCGATCCTGCCCGGCGACACCGCCGAAACACTCGCCGCGCGGGTGCTGATTGCGGAGCATCAGCTGTATCCGCGGTGCCTGGCCGATCTGGTCAGCGCAGAGACTTCGCCCGATCACCTCATCGCGCAAGTCCGCGAACGCGCGCTCGCGCTGCCCGAGGCGGACGAGGTCATCAGCCACGGAATGCCGTGCTTCGGGGTCACCAAAGGCAAGAAGTTCGCCTACGTCAGCATGGATCACCACGGAGACGGCAAGACAGCTCTGCTAGTCAAGATCGACGGGCTCGACGAGCAGCAGCAACTGATCGAGAATGATCCGTCGCGCTATTACCGCCCCGCCTATTTCGGCGACAGCTGGATCGGCGTCCGCCTCGACATCGGCGGCAACGACTGGGACCACATCGCCGAATGGCTCCAACGCAGCTGGCGGATGAGCGCACCCAGAAAACTCACCGCGCTGCTCGATGCGGCGGACGCGTTCTAACTTCGCTTGCCGATCCCCGGCACCAGCATCCCCACCCGCTTGCGATAGCCGACATAGTCATCGCCGAACACGCCGACGAGATCGCGCTCCTCATGTCCGATGGCGATCAGGACATAGACTGTCATCGCTGCAGCGAGCAGCAGATGGCTGTAGCTCATCGTCGGGGTCGCCCAAAAGGCGAGGAGGAAGCCTGAATAGATCGGGTGGCGGACGACCCGGTAGAACACCGGGGTGGTCAGCTTGGATGCAGGCGCGTCGTTTCCGCGCCAGTGGCGCCAGACCTGGGCGAGGCCGAACAGCTCGAAGTGGCTGATCAGCCAGGTGCTGATGAAAACGATTACCCAGCCCAGCCCGAACAGCGCCCACAGCACGGTCCGCGCAGCC
>JANMPV010000490.1:0-1504 GCA_031370045.1 Novosphingobium sp.
CCGTGTACGGTTGCGGCGCGCCCATGATCGCGCCCCCCGCGCAAGTCGCCATGTCGTAGGCGATCTGGACCGAATAGAGGCGAATCAACACGCCAACGGCAAAGCCGTTGGAGTGCGCCGCGCAATCGCCGACCGCGAAGACATCGGGCAGCGAGGTGCGACAGAACTCGTCGACATCGACCCCATTGCCCCCCGCCGCCCCGGCGTCGATGAGCGGGCCGATGGCAGGTACGATACCGATCCCGACGATCACGATCTCGCACGGCAGGACCAGGCCGTCGGCGAGCCGGACCCCGCTGACTTTGTCCTCGTGGCCCTCGATACACTCGACCATCACCTCGGTGCGCAGATCAACCCCGTGGGCGCGATGCTCGGCCTCGTAAAACGCGGACAATTCCTCGCCGGCAACGCGCGCCAGCACCCGGGGCAAGGCTTCGAGCAGGGTCACTGCCAGCCCCAGCTTGGTCAGCACCGCCGCTGCTTCAAGCCCGATGTAGCCGCCGCCGATCACCACCACGCGCCTGGCCCCGGCGTCGATCTCGGCGGTCAGGTGATCGACGTCGACGCGGGTGCGGACCGCGTGTACCCCTGCCAGATTCGCGCCCTCGCACGCCAGCCGCCGCGGATCGCCGCCGGTAGCCCAGATCAGCGAGCCGAAACCCAGCGTATCTCCGTCATCGAGCGCGACGGTCCTGGCCGCCGGATCGAGCGCGGTCACGCTGGTCGAAAGCCGCAGCATCACCTGCTTGTCGGCCCACAACTGCGGCGGGCGGATATACAGCCGCTCGAACGGCTTTTCGCGGGCGAGGTATTCCTTGGACAGCGGCGGGCGCTCGTAAGGCGGCTCAGGCTCGCGGCCGATCATCACGATCGATCCGGCAAACCCCTGCTGGCGCAAGGCCAGCGCGGCCTGCGCCCCGCCGTGCCCGGCCCCGACAATGACAACGTCCGCGTGATCCATGCATGGGCGATTGGGCGAGATGAGGCGTTGGGTCAAGATAACGGGGCGGTCTGTCGCCTTTCGACAGGCTCAGGGTGAGCGGGTCTTGTTAAAATTTCCAATTCCAAAGTCAGGCTCATGCTGAGGCTGTCGAAGCACGCCCCCTACCGCCCGAGCAAGTTCCGTGCCTGACTGGCGATCTGGGCAAGCATTGTCGGCGCGACCGGCGTGGCGGATTGGGCGCGGCCCACCAGACTGCGGAAAGCGCGAACCGCTTCGGGGTGCTTCTCTGCCCAGGCCTGAACGCACTCTGCAGGCGACTTGCTGCGCGCGTGGCGGCCAAGGAATTCGAGCCTGACCTGCTGGAAATCGCGCGCCAGCCCGGCGACCAGCAACCGCTCCCACGGGTCCGACGGGCTCATCCGCGCGGCGGTCATCTGCGCCCAGTCGAGCCCCAGCCTGGTGCCCAGATCGGTGAACGCGCGGGTCAGCGCCAGCGGATCGGTCTTGCTGTCGCGCGCCAGCCGGGCGAGGCCGACCGCGCCGTCCATGTCGAACAGCCGC
>JANMPV010000507.1:0-7332 GCA_031370045.1 Novosphingobium sp.
ACCGCGGGCGGGCACACCTTCGGAAAGGCCCACGGCAATGGCGACGCGTCGCTGCTCGGCAAGGCCCCGGCGGGCGGCGATCTCGCCTCGCTCGGGTTCGGCTGGGTCAGCGGCCACGAGAGCGGCGGGATCGGCGAGCACACCGTGACCAGCGGAATCGAGGGATCGTGGGTCAACACGCCTACCGAGTGGACCGAGAACTATTTCCGGCTGTTGCTCGATTACGATTACGAGATCGTCCACAGCCCCGCCGGTGCGCAGCAGTGGCAGCCGATCAACCAGAAGCCGGAAGATATGGCCCCGGCCGCGTGGGATCCCAGCATCAAGGTTCCCACGATGATGACCACCGCCGACATGGCACTGAAGATGGACCCCGAATTCCGCGCGATCTCGGACAGGTTCCGCACCGATCACGAGGCGTTCAAGGATGCATTCGCGCGCGCCTGGTTCAAGCTGTGCCACCGCGATATGGGGCCCAAGATCCGCTACCTCGGCCCCGAAGTTCCCGCCGAAGACCTGATCTGGCAGGATGCAATCCCCGCAGGCACCACGCCTTCGGACGCGGAAATTAGAGCGGTCAAAGACAAGATTGCCGCCAGCGGGCTGACTGTCAGCCAGTTGGTCAAGACCGCCTGGGCCTCGGCCAGCACCTATCGCAAGTCCGACCACCGGGGCGGCGCCAATGGCGCGCGCATCCGCCTCGCCCCGCAAAAGGACTGGGACGTTAACGAGCCTACCGAACTCGCCAAGGTGCTGGCGACGCTCGATGGCTTGCGCGGCTCGATGTCGATGGCCGATGCCATTGTCCTGGGCGGCGTGGTCGGGCTCGAACAGGCGATGAAGCCGACCGGGTTCAGCGTTGCGGTGCCGTTCAGCGGGGGCCGGGGCGATGCGACGCAGGCGCAGACCGACGCCGCCAGCTTCGATGCGCTCGAGCCGCAGGCCGACGCTTTCCGCAACTATCTGCCCAAGAAGCTGTCGGTAAAAACCGAAGAGATGATGCTCGATCGGGCATCGCTGCTGGGGCTTTCGGTACCCGAACTGGCGGTGCTGATCGCAGGGCTGCGCGTGCTGGGCGTCAACCACGGCGAACGCGGCCATGGCAGCTTCACCAAGCGTCCGGGGCAGCTGACCAACGACTTCTTCGTCAACCTGCTCGACATGACCAACGTGTGGCAGGCGGTCGATGGCAGCGATGAAGAGGAATACGTCGCGAGCGACCGTGCGGGCGGTGGCGAATCCTGGCGGGCAACCCGCGCCGATCTGATCTTCGGGTCGAATTCGGAACTGCGCGCGGTCGCCGAAGTCTATGCCGAGAACGGCCACGAGCAGAAGTTCGCGACCGACTTCGTCAAGGCCTGGACGAAGGTGATGAACGCCGACCGCTTCGATCTCGGCAAGGGCGTTGAGCCGGTTTGATCTGACCAACCGCCGCCCGTGTTAGACGGGCGGCGGTCCCGGTCTCGCGTTTGCTTTGCAAAGGCTGTGTTAAGCCTATAATACAGCGCCCGCGATGTTGTTCACCCGGCGCGATCCCCAGCAATCCGATGCGCTGCCCCCCGGTGTGCTGCCCCCGCGCAGCTATCCGGGGTTCGATCCTATCGCTTTCGAGCCGCCGCAGTTCGAACCTGGTCCTCCACCCAAGTTGCCGCGCACCTGGCGCTGGTGGACCCCGCGGATCATGGGCGCGATCCTCGCGCTGTTCGTTCTGCTGATTGCGTGGCTGGCGATCACCGCGCCGCTCTCCAAATCGCTCCAGCCGATCGCCCCGCCGCAGATCACCCTGCTCGCTGCCGATGGCACCCCGATCGCGCGGAGCGGCGCGGTGGTCGAGGCACCGGTGACGATGAAGACGCTGCCCCCGCACGTCGCGCAGGCGTTCCTCGCGATCGAGGACCGCAATTTCTATCACCACTGGGGGGTCGATCCGCGCGGAATCGCTCGCGCTGCGTGGGGCAACCTGACCAGCAGCCGCACCCAGGGCGGCAGCACGATTACACAGCAGCTCGCCAAATTCACCTTCCTGACCCCCGAACGCAGCCTGACGCGAAAGTTGCGCGAGGCGCTGATCGCGTTCTGGCTGGAAGCGTGGCTGAGCAAGGACGAGATCCTCGAACGCTACCTCTCCAACGCCTATTTCGGCGACAACCGCTATGGTCTGCGCGCCGCCTCGATGCACTATTTCTACCGTCGCCCCGAAAAGCTGACAGTCTCTCAGGCAGCGATGCTGGCAGGGCTGATGCAGGCGCCCAGCCGCTATGCCCCGACCAGGAACTTCGCGCTGGCCGAGCGGAGGATGCACACCGTGGTCGCGGCGATGGTGGCAGCGGGTTCGCTCACCCCCGCTGCTGCCAAGGCCATTGCCGTGCCCCGGATCGACGTGCGCGACCGCGATGCGCTGCCGACCGGAACCTACTTCGCCGATTGGGCGCTGCCCGAGGCGCGTGGCCAGGGCGAGCCCGGGTACCTGCGCCAGACGCTGACAACCACGCTCGACGCCAGGCTCCAGAACGCCGCGCGTGGCGCGATCAACCGGGCGGCTTTGGGCGGCGCGCAAGTAGCTTTGGTAGCGATGCGACCCAACGGCGAGGTCGTGGCAATGATCGGGGGGCGCGATTACGCCAAATCGCCGTTCAACCGCGCCACCCAGGCGCGTCGTCAGCCGGGCTCCACCTTCAAGCTGTTCGTCTATTTGGCCGCGCTGCGCGCCGGGCTCAGCCCCGACAGCCAAATCGCAAATACCGCGATTGAGGCCGGATCGTATCGTCCGCACAATGCAGGTGAAGACTATTCGCCGATGATAAGCTTGGCCGATGGCTTTGCCCGGTCGAGCAACGTCGCCGCAGTGCGGCTGTTCGGCCAGGTCGGGGATACCGCGGTGATCCAGGCCGCGCGCGATCTCGGCGTCGCCTCGCCGCTGGCCGTGGGCGATCCCAGTCTGGCGCTGGGGACATCGGGCCTCACCCTTCTCGAACTGACTGCCGCCTATGCCGGGATCGCGGGCCAGCACAATCCGGTCGCCCCGACCGCGTTTACCGCGCCCGACGAGGACTGGATGGGCTGGCTGCTTGGCCGCCGCCGCAGCTTTTCAGGCGGCGAGCGCGAGGCGATGCGCGATCTGCTGCGCGGCGCGGTCGATCATGGCACCGGGCGCGCGGCGCGGCTCGGCGTGCTCGCCTATGGCAAGACCGGAACCACCCAGGACCACCGCGACGCACTGTTCGTGGGCTTTGCGGGCGATCTGGTGGTCGGGGTGTGGGTCGGCAACGACGACAACACCCCCAACAAGCGCGTCACCGGCGGCGGGCTGCCCGCGCAAATCTGGGCCGATTTCATGCGCAATGCGTTGGGTCGCCGCGCAGCACCGGCCGCCGCGCCGACCCAGCGCCCCGATCCCGAAGGGCCGGTCGAGCCGATGGACGTGCCCGAGGGGATCGACATCGACGCCAACAATCGCCTGCGGGTCGAGAACGGCGAGGCGGTGATCACCACCGATATCGGCGGCGCACCGATGGATGTGCGGATCGGCGAGGACGGGGTGCGGGTGGACGGTCAGCGATTGCAGGATCACCTCATTCGCCCCGAAGATCTCGACCGGCTCCGCGAAGCCCAGCGCCGCGCGGTCGAACAGGCCCGGCAACGCGCAGAAGAGGCGCGGGCGCGGATCGAGGAACAGATCGGGCGCTAGTTGGCTCGGGAATGCGCGCCGCTCGCCGTTTGCCCCCCTTGACCACCGCCATGCCGGGCGGAATGACGCGGCGGGGGACTTACAAGCCATGCGCAACGCCGATTCGCCGGACTACCAGGACGCTGCCATTGCGGCGCTGGAGGCGAACCGTGGCGTGTTGGGCGATGCCGCGACCGATGCCGCAATCACCGCGTTGCGCGGGGCTATCGCCGGTTCGCGCGGGGCCAGCAGCCAGGACTCCGACCGCGACGAAGAACGCAAGCTGGTGACGGTCATGTTCGCCGACGCCTCGGGCTTCACCGCGCTTTCGGAAAAGCTGGGCGCGGAGCAGGTGCGGATGCTGATGAACGGCTGTTTCGGGGCGCTGGTTCCGGTGATCGAGCGGTTCGGCGGCACTATCGACAAATTCATCGGTGATTGCGTGATGGCGCTGTTCGGGGCTCCGGTGACGCGCGAGGACGATGCCCAGCGCTGCCTCGGCGCGGCGCTCGAAATGATCGAGGCACTCGACGGCTTCAACCGTGCCAAGGGCACCACGATCGGGGTGCATTTCGGCATCAACACCGGCGAGGTAATCGCCGGCGGGATCGGCGGGTCCGGGCGGCAGGACTATTCGGTGATCGGCGATGCGGTCAACGTCGCCGCGCGGCTGCAAGACCTCGCCAAAACCGGGGAAATTTTCGTCGGCCCCGATACCGTGCGCCTCGCCCGCGCCGAGTTCGAATTCGAAAGCGTTGCGACCACCCAGCTCAAGGGCCGGGAAAAGCCGGTCGCGGTCTATCGCCTGATCGGGCGGCGCAGCGCGCCTATCGAAGCCGATGGTGGCGAAATCGCGACGGCCGGGCGGGATAGCGAAGTCGCGCGGATTGTCGCCGCCTTGCGCGACGGGATCGCCGGCTATCCGCGGCGCCTGCTGATCTCGGGCGAACCGGGCATCGGCAAGACCCGGCTACTCGGCGAAGCCCGGCGGGTGGCCGGCGCCAGCGCGAACGTGGTGGTGGCGCGCGCTCAGTCATCGACCTCGAACACGCCCTATGGGCTGATCGCCGACACCTTGATGCGACTATCGGAAAGCAAGGCCGAGCAGGGCAGCGCCCGCTTCGGCGCCAACCTCGAGCAGGCCTGCCGCGCGCATGGCGGCGACGATCCCGGCGAACTGTTCGCGCCGCTGGCGCTGATGGCTGGGGTTCCGCTGGAGCCTGCGCTGGCCCGGCATTGCCAGGGTATTGCGCCCGCCGCGCTCCAGCAGCGGTTCGCGGTCGCCTTTGCCCGGTTCGCCCGCGGCGCGGCCCCGACGATGCCGCTGGTGCTGTGCTTCGAAGACCTCCACTGGGCGGACTCGGCAACGCTGGGCCTGGTCGCCCAGCTCGCGCAGCTTCCCGATCCACCGGCCTTGCTGATTGCGAGCGCGCGCACTGATGCGCTGGCCGCACTCGAAGCGGCCGGGCTAGAATGGGACGAGACGGTGCGGCTGTTCGGCCTGTCGGCAGAAGATATCGGCCTGATCACCCGCACCACACTTGGCGCACAGATGCTGGGACCCAAGCTATACCAGCTGCTGAGCGGGCGCAGCGAGGGCAATCCGTTCTTCCTCGAACAGCTGATCTCGGCGCTGCGCGAGGCCGATGGCATCGCGCTGCACAATGGGGTCGCCGAACTGCGCCCCGAAACGATCGACGTGGCCATGCCGGCTTCGCTCCACGGGTTGATCCAGGCGCGGCTGGACCAGCTTCCCCGCCCCGCCAAGCGCACTTTGCAGGCCGCAGCCGCGGTCGGGCGGACCTTTCCGGTGCGCCTGATCGAGCGGCTGGAGGAACTGGCCGGATCGACTGCCGCGGAAACCGGCGGGCGGCTCGACGATCTTGCCGCGCGCGATCTGCTGCGCAAGCGGCTCGCCGAAGCGAGCGAGCTGGCCGATCGCCAGTACGTCTTCCGCCACGCCGCGATCCAGGAAGTGGCTTACGGGACGCTTCTGGGATCGCGCAAGAAGCTCATCCACGGCGCGATCGCCGAAACCCTTGAGACTTTCTTCGGCGAGCGCAGCCAGGAATTCAATCTGACCCTGGCGCACCATTTCCGCTGCGCCGGAGATGACCGCAAGGCGGCGGCCTATTATCTCGATGGCGCAGAACGCGCAGCGGCGATTTATGCGATCGGCGAGGCTAGGACCGCCTATCGCGAGGCGCTCGATGCACTGGCGCGGAGCGATCCGGAACTGGATTCGGGCCACAGTCGGCGTAGCCGGATCAGAGGTCTGACCGGGCTGGGCGAGTTGCAGGGGCGGGCCGGCGAGCACGCCGCCGCCGAAACTGCGTTTCGCGAGGCGCTGGACTTGTGCAGCCCGGCGCAGGACGTTGCCGCCGCCGGGCTGCATCGCCGGATCGGCCTGTCCGCGATTGCGCAGCGGCTCACCGCCGAAGCCGCGCATTCGTTCGATACCGCGCTGTGGCTGCTTGGCCGCCCGCGCCGCGACAACCCCCCAGAGTGGTGGCACGAATGGATCGAGTGCCAGCTCGAACGCCTTTGGGCGGCTTACTTCTCGGGCGATCTGGCGGCGATGCAGAAGGTGCGCGGCGAAGCCCGCGAGCAGATCGAGCGCCACGGCACACTCGAGCAGCGCTCGCGGTTCGGCAAGCGGGTGCTGCTGATCGAGTTTCGCGAGGAATGCCTGAACATCTCCGAGGCGACGATGGCGGCAGCGCACGAATCGCTCGCCCTGTCACAAGCGCTCGACGATCCCGACGATCTGGCGCGGGCCCACTTCATGGTCGGCTTTTGCGCGATGTGGCGGGGCGACCTGCCGACCGCGGCAACCCACTATCCGCTGGCGCTCGACCTGGCGACCGCGACCGGGAATGCCGAATATCGGGTGATGACCGCCAGTTACACCGCGGTGATGCACCGCAAGCGCGGCGATGCCGCCAGCGTCGCGCAATGGTGCGATACCGCCGAGGCGCTCGCGCGGGCCGCCGATATGCCGCTGTACGTCTCGCTCGCCCGCGCCAACCGCGCCTGGCTGGCCTTGCGCCGGGGGGCGTTCGACGAGGTCGAGGAACTGGCCGCGCCGATCGTTACCTCATGGCATAAATCGCCCTGGCAACTTGCGTGGCTCGCGGCGTGGCCGTTGCTCGCGGCCCGACTTGAGGGCGATCGCCACGGCGAACTGGCCGCGCCGGTCGCAGCCCTGCTCCGCCCCAACCAGCAACGCCAGGGCGCCGCGATCGACGGACCTCTGGGCGACGCGGCCCGGCTGCTGGAGGCTGGCCGGACGGTCGAGGCGGTGACAGCGCTCAAGGCCGCGCGAACCGCTGCTGCAGCACTGGGCTGCTGCTGACGCTTTCTCAGGCTGTAGCGTCGACCGCATCCAGCCCGTAAGCCGTGTGGAGCACGCGCACCGCGAGTTCGGTCTCGTCCTCGTCGATCAGCACGCTGACCTTGATCTCGCTGGTGCTGATCGCCTGGATGTTGATCGCGCGGTCGGCCAGCGTCTTGAACATTGTCGCGGCGACCCCGGCGTGGCTTTTCATGCCGACCCCGACCACGCTGATCTTGGCGACGTGGTTGTCCGAGAGTATGCGGTAGAACCCGATCTCGCTCTGCTTGGCCTCGAGCATCGCCAGGCTGCGCGCCAGATCGGTGCGCGG
>JANMPV010000512.1:0-2332 GCA_031370045.1 Novosphingobium sp.
GCAAGTCTGGCTCTATGCCCGCCAGCATCCGGGCGAATCGATGGCCGAATGGTGGATGGAAGGCGCGATCGAGCTGCTGACCGACCCCGCCGACCCGGTCGCGCGGGTGCTGCGACAGAAATGCCGGTTCCACATCGTCCCCAACGCCAACCCCGACGGGTCGCAGCGCGGCCACCTGCGGACCAACGCGATCGGGGTAAACCTCAACCGCGAATGGCACGAGCCGACCGCCGAACGCAGCCCCGAAGTGCTGGCCATCCGCAACGCGATGGACGAAACCGGGGTGCATTTCGCAATGGACATCCATGGTGACGAGGCGATTGCGGCGGTGTTCCTGGCGGGGTTCGAAGGCGTCCCCAACTGGACCGAAGCGCAGGGCGAAGGCTACGAGCGGTACAAGCGCATCCTCGACCGGCGCTGCCCCGATTTCCAGACGAAGCTTGGTTATCCGATAGCCGCACCGCGCAAGGCCAACCTGACGATGTCGACCAACCAGCTCGCCAACCGCTTCGCCGCCTCGCACAGCTGCGTCTCGATGACGCTGGAAATGCCGTTCAAGGACTACGCCGCGCTGCCCGATACGGCGCAAGGCTGGAGCCCCGAGCGCAGCCGCCTGCTGGGGCGCGAATGCCTGGCCGCACTGGTCGAATGGCTGGAAACCCCAAGCTGAGATTTACGATTCGTTAGGGGGTGGCGGCGCATTTGCGGGATATGACCCGTGCGATTGCCCTTGCTTTCACTGCTCCGCGCTTTGAATCGCTTGAATTGGCGCGGATTGGCATCGTCACCGGATGCGCGCTCGCGCTGATCCTGGCGGGGCAAGCGCTGCCCTTTTGATTCCTTAGAGAAGCTCGCGCACCAAGTCCTGCGGGCGGCACAACCTCACACCTTTTTCAGTCTCGACCAGCGGGCGCTCGATCAATTTGGGCTCGGCGACCATCGCGGCGAGCACTTCGATGTCACTCGCGGATAGCAATCCGCATTCCTCGGCGTCGGTACCACGCAGCCGCAGCCCCTGTTGCGGTGTGATCGTCGCGTCGCGATAGAGCTGGGCGAGCTTGGCGGCGGTGGGCGGGGTCTTGAGGTACTCGATCACCTCAACCTCGACCCCCGCCGTTTCCTGCAAGATCGCCAGCGTCTTGCGCGAGGTGCCGCACGCCGGATTGTGCCAGATCGTCGCCTTCATCGGTGCGCCTTGCCAACCTCCATTGCCGGTACCGCCCTCGCCGCATCCTCGGGTCTGATCCCCGGTGCGGGGGCGGCGGCAATGCGTTCCTCGCCGCGCATCACCCGCCCGGCGCGCTGGACCGCGCGGACGACGCGCGGATAGACCCCGCAGCGGCACAAGTTGGGCAGCGCAGCCACGATATCCTGCGCCGAAGGATCGGCGTTGCGCGCGAGCAGCGCGGCGGCGGCCATGACCATTCCCGGCGTGCAGAACCCGCACTGGATCGCGCCCTCGGCAACGAACGCCTGCTGCACCGGGTGGCTGCGATCGCGGCTCAGCGCCTCGATCGTGGTGACGCTGCGCCCCTCGACTTCGGCCAGACTGACCAGACAGCTGCGGATCGCCTCGCCATCGATGATCACCATGCACGCCCCGCAATCGCCCTGTCCGCACCCGAACTTGGTGCCGGTGAGGTTGGCGGCGTTGCGCAAGCCCCACAGCAGCGGGGTCTGCGGGTCCATCCGGAACGCCACCGGGCGGTCGTTGAGGGTGAAGCGGGACATGGGGTTACCGTTGCGCGGGATGCTTCGACAGGCTCAGCATGAGCGGGGTCGGGTATTAAATCTGCCCATAAAAAATCCGCTCAGCCTGAGCTTGTCGAAGGCCCCTCAATCCCGCCAGCTGCGATCGACCCGGTCGATCTGGCGGGTCCACGCGGCAAAGTCCGCCGCGCCCGGGCCGCCGGGAAGCTGGGCCTGGCCCAGATCGCGCTGGTGGACGTCGATCACATCCTGGCTGACCACGATCGGCTTGCCCGCGGCCATCGTCGCCAGCTGGATCTCGCAGGCGCGCTGAAAGCTCCAGTGCATCACGAAAATCTCGGGGATCGATTTGCCCAGCACCACCGGGCCGTGGTTCTTGAGGAACAGGATGCGCTTGTTATCGAGGTTGGCGAGCAGCCGCTCGCCCTCCTCCGCGCGCACCGTCACGCCTTCGAAATCGTGGTAGCCGATCCGCCCGGCGAAGTTGCAGGCATAGAAGTTGACCGGCTGAAGCCCGCCTTCCAGACTCGCTACCGCCATCGTCGCGGTGGTGTGGGTGTGGCAGATCGCGTGCGCCCAATCGAGGTGGCGGTGGAAATAGGCGTGCTGGGTGAACCCGGCC
>JANMPV010000174.1:0-3852 GCA_031370045.1 Novosphingobium sp.
GCGGATCAAGAAGGCCCTCAATGGGGAGTGGGAACGTGAAATCTAGCTGGAAATTGTCGACCGCGCTGATTGCTGTGGCCATGATGGGCGCCGGCAGTGCGCCTGCGCTGGCGCAGGAAGCCGACACGGCGACGAAAAACGATGACGGCAGCATCCCCGACATCGTCGTGACCGCAACGCGGCGCGAAGAAAATCTGAACGCGATCCCGGTCGCGATTCAGGCGCTGACGGGCGACTCGCTTGCGGATCTTAACGTCACCAATTTTGACAAGCTGATCGAATTCCTGCCCAACGTTCAGGCTGCCTCGCAGGGGCCGGGCACGTCGTCGATCTATATTCGCGGTCTTTCTACGGACACGCCGGGCCTTCAGATCGTCGGGACGGCTGGCGCGGCGCCAAACGTCGCGTTGTATCTCAACGATGCTCCCGCCGCCTCGCCGGGCCGCAATCTTGATGTGTACGCCGCCGATCTCCAACGCGTCGAAGTTCTCGCCGGGCCGCAAGGCACCCTGTTCGGCGCAAGCTCGATGGGCGGCGCGGTGCGCTACATCACGAACAAGCCCGATCTGAAGGAATTCCACGCCGGGTTCACCGGCTCCTACGCGTTGACCAAGGGCGGCAAGGATAGCGTCGCGGGTCAGGCCTATATCAACATCCCGGTCATCGAAGATAAGTTCGCGGTGCGCATGGTGGTCTACAACGATCAGCAGGGCGGCTATATCGATAACGTCGCCGGCACTTACCAGATCCCGTTTAACGGACATGTCGGTGAGCCAGGCAGATTGCCTGAAGGCAACCCGCTGCTGGTTCGGCGCGCTTTGGAATCGTGCACCGGCGTCGTCAACTGCACCGGCAGCACGTATCGCGCGCCGACTCGCCAGTCGATCAACAACGACCGCTTCGTTGAGGATAATTACAACGATGCCACGTACATCGGTGGCCGTATCGGGGCGACCTTCAAGCTTAGCGATGACTGGTCGATCGACCTTATGCACCTGCGCCAGCGGCTCAAAACCGATGGTGTGTTCAACTATGAACCTGGCGTCGGCGATCTGAAGGTCACACAGTTCGCTCCGAACTCGCTGCGTGACAATGTCGATTTGTCGACGCTGACGATCAAGGGCCGCCTTGGCTTCCTGGATCTCATTTACACAGGCTCTTACCTGAACCGGAATTCCGTTCAGACGGCTGACTATGCCTCGTATTCGAACATCGGCTTGTTTTTGCCGTATTACGAATGCGATCGCGGTATTTACTACACGGCAGCCTATAACGGAAATATCGGCAAGACCTGCTACACACCCAGTAAATCCTATCGGGTCCGCGACAAGAACCAGCGTTATACCCACGAATTTCGTGTCTCTACGCCTGCTGGCGAGCGGTTGCGCGCCACAGGTGGGGTGTTCTATGATATCAACAAACTCAAGGACAACACCGACTGGTCGTATCTGCAGCAAGCGGCGGGCTTCATTTATCCGCGGCGTGCCAACCCAGCAGTCAACCCCTTTGACACCGCTGTGAAGCCGCTCCAGGTTGGCTTCTTCAACGACGTGCAGCGCCGCGATCGCCAGTTCGCGATTTTTGGTGAGGCGGCCTTTGACGTCGTTCCGGAAAAGCTGATCCTTACCCTTGGTGCACGCTATTACAACGAGCAGGCCTCGCAAAATGGTTCATCCAACACGAGCTTTGGCTTTGGATCGCGCGGCATCTATAATGCGACCACGGGAACCTATTCGGCGGCCGCCACGCCCCCGCAGTTTTACGGAATCAGCGCCAACCTGAACACCGTGCTCAAGGATGTGTCGCCAGCGAAGTATACCGGCGTACTTAAAAAGGCCAATTTGACCTATAAATTCGGCGACCGTTCGCTGGTATATGCCACCTATTCGGAGGGTTTCCGTCCGGGCGGATTCAATCGCAAGCCGTGCAATATCGGGAGCGCAACCTGCCCAACTGCGGCAGACTTCGCAAGACTGGCGGTCTATGTTCCTGATAAGGTCAAGAACTATGAAGTCGGAGCCAAGATTTCGCTGCTCGATCGATCGTTGCAAATCAATCTTGCGGCCTATCAGATCGATTGGTCAAACATCCAGATCACCTTGTTCGATCAGAACATCTCGAACCAGACGTTCACCACCAATCTGGTCGATGCCCGGATCAAGGGTATCGAAGGCGACCTGACGTGGCGGGCAACGCCCGAGCTTACGTTTAACATGGCTGGTTCTTACAATGATTCATCTATTGAAAAGTACCGCAAAAACACCGTCGTGCTGTTGCCGCTGGGCAGTTCGCTGTCCAACAGCCCGAAATTCCAGGGCAACCTGCGATTCCGTTACGAAAAGGAACTGGCATCGGGGCTGACGCCTTACTTCCAGGGCTCGTTCCACCACGTCGGCAGCAGCATCTCGTCGATCATCGACAATGTCAGCATCCGCTATCCGACGTTCAACGCGACCGCTGGCTATGCGGCCAGCGTGCCGGTGACCTACAATGGCGTGACGGTCAGGCCGGGCGATGTCGTGACCCCGCTGAAGGCTTCGCAGCCGCAGGCTTCGTATAACACGGTCAGTGCCGCAGTCGGCGTCAGCCGCGACAACTGGGGGGTTGAGCTGTTCGTTGAAAACCTGACCGATGAACGCCCTGAATTGTACAAGAGCGGCAACGATGGCGAACTTCGGATCACCACCTCGCGGCCGCGGACGATTGGTATGCGCGTTTCGTTCAAGATGTAGCCGTTCGGGTCGCCACATCCCGATAACGGGAAGTGCCGGGTGACTGTAGGCGCAAGACTAGAAGCAACCGGAGGCGATCGGAAACGGTCCCCTCCGGTTTTTTCCACCGGCGGGTGGTCGATCTCGCCGGGCAACGGAAGTCCTTACTTCGGTGAAGATTTCGTCTACTCCTGTGCCCGATGCCAAGGTTTTACCGATGACGCAGAGCGCGATCCAGCCGACCACCAGCGAGCAATCGCTCGGTCGCGCGCGGAGCCTGCTGCAGAATGGTCAGCTTCCCGCTGCCGCGCAGCTGTGCGAGGAAATCCTGCGAGCCGAACCCGAACACCGCGATGCACTCTACACATTGGCGGTCGCACGCCGGTTCCAGCGCGATTATGGCGGAGCACTGGCGCTGGTCGATCGGCTGATTGTCCAGGATCCGTCGAACGGTCTGGCTTACCAGGAGCGTGGCCACTGCTTGCGCGACAAGGGGGATACCGCGGGCGCATTGGCCGCCTACCAAACCGCAGTGACCCACAACGCGGCTTTGATCGGGAGCTGGAACATGCTCGCCCAGATTCATGCGGCTGCGGGTCGGACCGCACCGGCCGAATTCGCCGAGACGCAGCGCGATTATCTGGCTAGCCTTCCTCCTGAGCTTCATGCGGTTGCCAGCCTGATCCAGGAGGGCCGCCACCTCAAGGCAGAGAACCTCTGCCGCAGCTTTCTCCAGACCAAGGGTCATCACGTCGAGGCGATGCGGTTGCTAGCCGAGATCGGAACCCGCTTCAGTTCGCTCGAAGAGGCCGAATACCTGCTCGAATCCGCTTTGATGATCGAACCGGACAACGCCGGCGCTCATTTCGACTACGTCCATGTGCTGCACAAGCGGCAGAAATTCGCCGAGGCGCTCGAGCAGGCCAGGCTCCTGCGTGAAAAGGACCCGGACAGCCCCCAGATCGAGATGCTTTATGCCAACGAAAATCTCTCGGTCGGCAATTTCGACGAGGCGCTGGCGGTCTATCGCGAATGCGCCGCCAAGATGCCGGAATTTCCCAATATCCACCTCACGCTCGGCCATGCGCTCAAAACCGTCGGCCAGCAGCAGGAGGCGATCGAAGCCTATAGCAAGGCCTAC
>JANMPV010000534.1:0-2604 GCA_031370045.1 Novosphingobium sp.
GATGTAGGTTTGCTGCGGCCCGTTGACCATGATGTCCGAGATGTCGGGATCGCTAAGCAGCTCTTCGAGCGGCCCGAACCCGAGCAGCTCGTCGATCAGCACCTTTTCAAGCGCGAACTGCTCGCGCCGGTTGAGCGTAACCTTGAGTTCTGCCAGCACCTCAAGGATGATCGGGCGGAATTCCTCGGACAGCTCGTCCTTGGTCAGCGTCGCGGCGGCCTCGGGATCGACGCGTTCGAGTAGGCGCGGAAGCACCTGTTCCTTGATCTTGTGGACCGATGCCTCGAACCCCTGGGCCTCGTAGTTGCCATCGTTGACCAGGTTCGCGCGGTCGGCGAGGCGGGTCATGGCATCGGCGTTACGATCGTTGTAGCTGCCCGAAAGCGGCGGCGGTGGCGCCTCGGTCGAGGGCAGCGGGGGAAACTGGTCGCCGCCCATCGCCCCCGGGGTGGGGGCCTGCTTGGCGCTTTCGGGCCCGCGCATCGGCCGGGCCACGCCGAACGAGGGACGCGCGCCCGACATGCTGCCGACCCCGCTCTTCCGACCGAAAGCGCTCATTCGTGATTCCCGTCCTGCAAGGTGCACGCCTGCCCGGATGGCGGACGCACGCTGGTGAGCCGTGGTGAATAAACTGGAAACTTTGAGGATTTCCTAAGACGGTCAGGCAAGGCGAGGGGTTGGGTGGTATCGCGAGCACGTCCGGGCTAGGCGGCTGGCTTGCGCCAGAACGATTCCCTTGGATTGCTGTATGCCCTGGGCGGCTTCATGCTTCTCTCGGTCGGCGATGCGGCGATCAAGACGATCGCGGGCGCCTGGCCGGGTACTGCGGTGGCGCTGGCTCGCTATGCAATCGGCGCGGCGATGCTGGCGGCGCTGCTGTGGCGTCGCGAAGGTCGCGCCGGGTTCCGCCTTGGACGCTGGCGCTGGCACATTTTGCGCGGGTTAGGGGTCGGGATGGCCACGGTCGCGTTCTTCTCCGCGCTGTTCGTGATGCCACTGGCCGAAGCCACTTCGATCACCTTCACCAGCCCGATGCTCACCGCATTGCTGGCCGCAACGATCCTGGGCGAACGGCTGCGGCCGGTCAGCATCGTGGCGATGCTGCTGGCGTTTGCGGGGGTCACCATCGTGCTGCGTCCCAGCTTTGCCGAACTGGGGGCCGCGGCGCTGCTGCCGCTGATTTCGGCGTTGGGGATGAGCGTTTTGATGCTGGGCAACCGCGCGGTGGCGGGATCTGGATCGGCGCTGGCGATGCAGTTTTCGGTTGCCGTGCTGGCGCTCCCAGTCCTCGCCGTGGCGACGCTGGCGGGGCACTGGTCGGGCTTGCCGCAATACCGGGTAGGAACGCCCGACTGGTCGATCCTGGCGCGGTGCGCGATTGTAGCCTGCACCGCCAGCACCGCGCACTGGCTGGTGTTTCGAGCCACCGAACGCACCGGCGCGGCTCGTGTCGCGCCGATGAGTTACGTCCAGTTGCTGGTCGCGTTAAGCCTGGGGTGGGCGCTGTTCGGCGATCGGCCCGATGGAATCGCGCTCGTTGGCGCGGCGGTAATCATCGCCGGCGGGCTGATGCTGTGGTGGAGCGGGCGGGTGACCGAACCGTCGATGACCGATTGAAAATCAGCCGATCGCAGACCAAAGTAAAATCAGAACCGCAACCCCGGACAGGAGCGATCGATTGCGATGGAGCACATTCCAGCGTACCAGCATGGCCCGCGATTGGGGCCCGATCGCATCGGGAGCCATGGCTTTGAGCTTGTGGTTCAGCGGGAGGATCGCCGCAAGCGTATACGGCCAGTTGGCAAGCATCAAAACCGCGCCGATTGCCCAGTGCCAGTTCGCCGACAGCCACGCCTGAACCAGACCGGCAACGCCGCTGAGCACCGCCAGGCCGCCCTGGAAATTGAAGGCGCGATCATAGCTGGGGCCCCATTGGGCCAGTGCACTACGATCGTCGAGCAGCATCCGGGCCGGGTGCTCTGCTACGTTGATATAACTTGCCGCACCACAAAACGCGGCGGCGAGTGTGAGCGAAATCAATCCAGCCAGCATGGCGTTCCCTCCCCAGCTGGGCATGATGCCAGCGGAAGGGCAGTCTGGCAATTTACTCGGAAATGCGTTCCGTCAATACCGTCAGGCCCTTGGCGTTGACTTCGGCGAAGCCGCCTTCGATCCGCACTTCCTCGGGCGCGGCGCCCGCGGTTTTATAAACCCGCAGCGCTCCGTCGCGGATCGTGGTCATTACCGGGGCGTGGCCTTCGAGCACCCCGAAGTCGCCTTCTGAGCCCGGGACATCGACCTGGTAGACCTCTTCCGAGCGGACCAGACGGGCCGGGGTGACGAGTTCGAAGGTGAAGGGCATCAGGCCTCGTCCGCCATCTTCTTGGCCTTTTCAACTGCCTCGTCGATCCCACCGACCATGTAGAAGGCGCTTTCGGGCAGGTGATCGTACTCGCCTTCGACCACCGCCTTGAAGCTGGCGACGGTGTCCTCGATCTGGACGAACTTGCCGGGGATGTTGGTGAACACCTCGGCGACGTGGAACGGCTGGCTGAGGAAGCGCTGGATCTTGCGGGCGCGGGCGACGGTGATCTTGTCCTCTTC
>JANMPV010000077.1:0-3470 GCA_031370045.1 Novosphingobium sp.
GCGGCTGGCGATCCCGCCGCAAACCTCGACCATCGCCAGTCACCTACCCAAGGCGGTCGGCGCGGCGTTTTCCATCGGGATCGCCAAGCGGCTGCGGTTCGCGGACGGCTCGCTTGCCCCCGACGGGGTGGTGCTCGCCAGCTTCGGCGATGCCTCGGCCAACCATTCGACCGCGCAAGGCGCGTTCAACACCGCGCTGTGGGCCGCCTATCAAGGCACCCCGATGCCGATGGTCTTCTGTTGCGAGGACAACGGCATCGGGATTTCGACGCGCACCCCCAAGGGCTGGATCGCCGACCAGTTCGCCAGCCGCAACGGGCTGCACTACGTTTACGGTGACGGCACCGATCTAGTGGAAGCCTACCGCGCAGCGCGCGAGGCGGTCGATTTTGCGCGCACTCAGCGCAAACCGGTGTTCCTCCACCTCGGCGCGGTGCGGCTCTATGGCCACGCCGGATCGGACATGCCCTCGGCCTATCTCGCCAAGGCCGAGATCGAGGCCGACGAGGCGCGCGACCCGCTGCTGAGCACCGCCGCGCTGCTGATCGAGGAAGGCGTACTCACCGCCGCCGAAATCCGCGAGGCGTGCGACGAGGTCGAGGCCACGCTGGCGCGCCAGGCCGAACTGGCGATTGCCCGCCCCAAATTAGCCGATGCCGCGGCGGTGATGGCCAGCATCGTCCCCCCGCCCCGCGCGCCCACCATCCGCACGCCCTCCCCCGCCGAGCGCACCGCGCTGTTCGCGTCGGACTCAACGCTGATCGACAAGCCGCAGCACATGGCGCGGCTGATCTCGTGGACGCTGGCCGATATCCTGCTCGAACGCCCCCACGCGATCGTCTGCGGCGAAGACGTCGGCCCCAAGGGCGGGGTCTATAACGCTACGGCCAAACTCCATCAGTGGTTCGGATCGGCGCGGGTGATCAACACCCTGCTCGATGAGCAGGCGATCCTGGGGCTGGCGATCGGCGCGGCGCACAACGCGCTGCTGCCGATCCCCGAAATCCAGTTCCTCGCCTATGTCCACAACGCCGAAGACCAGATCCGCGGCGAGGCGGCGACGCTGAGCTTCTTCAGCAGTGGGCAATACACCAACGCGATGGTCATCCGCATTGCCGGGCTGCCCTACCAGAAGGGCTTCGGCGGACATTTCCACAACGACAACTCGCTGGCGGTGTTCCGCGATGTGCCGGGCCTGATCCTGGCGGTGCCCTCCAACGGACGCGACGCGGTGGCAATGCTGCGCGAATGCGTGCGGCTGGCCGACGAGGAGCAGCGGGTGGTAGTGTTCGTCGAACCGATTGCGCTGTATATGACCCGCGACCTCCACGCCGAGGGCGATGGGCTGTGGACCGCGGCTTACGTTGCGCCGGGTGAGAACCCGCTGCGGATCGGCGAGATCGGGGTGCATGGCGATGGGACCGACCTCGCCATCGTCAGCTACGGCAACGGGTATTTCTATTCGCGGCAGGCGGAGAAGCTGCTGGCGGAGCAGGGTCTGAAGGTCCGCGTGATCGACTTGCGCTGGCTCGCCCCGCTGGCGGAGCAGGCATTCCTGGAGGCGGTGGCGCCATGCGAGCGCATTCTGATCGTCGACGAATGCCGCGTCACCGGATCGCAAAGCGAAGCGCTGATGGCACTGTTCGCCGAACGCGCAGCAGACAAGCAGGTGGCGCGGATCACCGCGCAGGACAGCTTCATTTCGCTCGCCCGCGCCGCGACCTATACGCTGCCGAGCCGGGATTCGATTGTGGCTGCGGCGCTGGCCCTGCTAGGAAAATGAACAACCACAAACATCCGCGCATGCTGAGCCTGTCTAAGCCCGCGTGCCTCGGGCGCGGCATGGTGCGGCTGACCCCGCTTACGGCCTTCGACAGGCTCAGGCTGAGCGGGGTTGGGTGAAATGGGCAGGGAAACGGTGCTCGTCGTGTGCCCCGGTCGCGGGACATATGGGGCCAATGAGCTGGGTTACCTCGCACGCCACCACGCTGGCGACCCCTTGCTCACCACCTTCGACCGGATGCGCATAGAGCGTGACGCCGAAGCGGTGACCACTCTCGACAGCTCGCCCAGCTTTTCGACCAAACGCCACGGCTCCGGCGAAAACGCTTCCCCGCTGATCTACGCCGCCAGCCTGCTCGATTTCCTGGCGCTCGATCCGGCCAAATCGGAAGTCGTAGCGATCTGTGGCAATTCGATGGGGTGGTACACCGCGCTGGCCTGCGCCGGAGCGGTCTCGCCCGAACACGGTTTCGCAATTGCCGATGCGATGGGGATCAATTCGGGCACGGGCGAGCCGGGCGGACAGGTGCTGCTCAAGCTGGTTGGGGAGGATTGGCGACCTGAGCCTTCACTGCGTGTCGAAGTCGACCGGGCAATCGCAATAAGCGGCGTTTACCGCTCGATCGACCTTGGCGGGATGCGGCTGGTGGCGGGGTCCGACGCGGCGCTCGAAAAGCTCCTCACCGCCCTCCCCCCGTTGCCCGGCCGCCCGCCACTGCGACTGGCCGGACATGGGCCCTTCCACACCCCGCTGATGGCCGAGAGCAGCCGCCGCGCGCTGGCACAGCTTCCCGCAGAATGGTTCGGCGCGCCGCGCATTCCGCTGATCGATGGCGAGGGCCGCATCTGGCGTGCCAAAGCTACCACGCCCGAGGCGATGCACCGCTATACTTTCACCACCCAGGTCCTCGAACCCTACGACTTCTCCCGTTCGCTTAGCGTCGGCATCAAGGAATTCGCGCCCGACCGGATCGTCCTGCTCGGCCCCGGCGACACCCTGGGCGGAGCGATTGGGCAGATGCTGGTGGCGAACAGGTGGCTTGGAATTGCGGACAAGGCCGGGTTTGTCGCGCGCCAGGCGGCTGAGCCATTCCTGATTGCGATGGGGCGGGATGAGCAGCGAGAGCTGATCGCGAAAGTGGAAGGATGAGCGTGAGCATAGCCGTTACCGACTTGCTCAACCAACTAGGCGTCACATTGAGCAACGACGGCGATTTTGCCGCCGTGACTCCAATCGACGGCAGCGAAATCGGACGCGTTTGCACTGCCTCGCCCGCCGCTGTCGCAGCCTCGATCGAAACCGCCCAAGCCGCCTTCGCGCAATGGCGCACCGTCCCCGCACCGCGCCGTGGTGAGTTGGTCCGGCTGCTGGGCGAGGAACTGCGCACGCACAAGGACGCGCTCGGTGCGCTCGTCACGCTTGAGGCGGGAAAGATCGCCAGCGAGGGGCTGGGCGAAGTCCAGGAGATGATCGACATCTGCGATTTCGCGGTCGGCCTCTCGCGCCAGCTCCATGGGCTGACGATCGTTTCCGAACGCCCCGATCACCGCATGATGGAGCAGTGGCATCCGCTCGGCGTGGTCGGCGTCGTCACCGCGTTCAACTTCCCGGTAGCGGTGTGGGCGTGGAACGCGGCGCTGGCGCTGGTTTGCGGCAACGCAGTGGTGTGGAAGCCTTCGGAAAAGAC
>JANMPV010000081.1:0-6020 GCA_031370045.1 Novosphingobium sp.
CGACGAGTTCGAGAAGCGCGGCGAGCAATGGCGGATTTCCAGGCGCAACTATCTGATGGACTGGTCGATGCCGCTGGGCGTTCAGAACGATGGCACGCCCGATCCGGTGTTTCCCCTGCCGGTGCTGCAGATCGTTGCCTCGGGCCACCCGGCCTACCGCCCGATGTAGCGACCGCGCTCAGCTTTCGGCGGCGGGGTCCATATAGTCGCGGTAGTAGGTCAGCTTGCCACCTGCCACCTTGTAGATCCCGCAGCCGCCGCGCGTCCCCTCGGGCGAATGCATGGTCCAGCGCGACCAGCAGGCGTGATCGTCGCCGCACACTTCGTCGAGCGTGAAGCTGATCTTGCGCTCGCCCATCTCCTTCACCATCGTGGTCATGAACTGCATGATCGCATCGCGGCCGTTGTAGGTGCCCCACACCGGGTCCTCGACCACCGCATCCTCGGCAAACAGATCGACCAGCTGGGTGTAGTCGCCGATGTCCTGAATTTGCCAGAAGCGTGCGATCGTATCCTGCGCCTGTCCCGGCATTGCCGACTCTCCCTGATAGGTGGCCGGGTTGCCACGCGCGACCGCCGCGGTCCCCTACGAATTCTGACAAGTTCGGGCAAACCCGGCTTGAGATAGGTTGGCCGCGCCAAGGAACATAAGGCCATGTCCACAATTCCGCGCGTGTCTTCCGCCATCCCCGGCGAGACGGCCCATTTCACGTCGGTTCTGGCGCACCAGCCGATCCTCGCGGCGCGGTTCGCGGACCTGTATGGCGCGCTGTGGGCCAGCGACGTGCTGTCGGCGCGAACCAAGGAAATTTGTCGGATGCGCAATGCCCGCATCACCGCGTGCGCGTTCTGCCGCCAGGTCCGTTTCGCCAAGCCGCGCGACGCCGGACTCGACGAAGCGGTGATCGACGAGATCACCGACGATTATGCTGAATCGCCCCGGCTCAGCGCCCCGGAAAAGGCGGCACTGCGCTTTACCGACGCCTTGATCTTCGATCCGGCGCTGTTCGATGGCGACGCCAGAGCACAGCTGGAATGCCATTTCACCCCGCCGCAAATCGCAGAACTGACACTGGCGGTGATGCTGTTTCTGGCGCTGGCCAAAGTGCTGATCACGCTGGGGCTCGAACCCTACAGTCTTGACCGCACGATCATCCCCACGCCCACCGCGGCGTCCCGCTCCGACGAGACTGCGCTGCGCAAGGCGAACCTTGGCGAACCGCTCGAATCGGTGCTGGCGGAACGGCCCGCGCTGCTTGGCGGCTTTGCCGGGTTCGTGGGCGCACTTCACGAGGACCACCTGCTCGAACCGGCACTCTATGCGCGGCTGTACGATCACCTTGGGGCAGCGCACAAAGAGGGACCCGGACCTGCCGTCCTGGAGCATGACAGCCAGGACATGCGGACCCTGCTTGGCTATGCCGACAAGATCCCGTTCGCGCACCACGCAATCGGCGACGAGGAAGCCGCCGACGTGCGAACCATTCTTGGCGATGCCGGCTATGTCGCGTTTTCGGTAGCTGCGGCGTTGTTCGATGCGATGGGCCGGGCCCAACAGGTCCACCGGCAACCGCGCTTGCAAACAAGCGCGCCGCTTCCCCAGGCGATGGCAGCGGGCGCGGTGTAGGAGCCCTATGGCTCAATTGATCTGCCGTTCCTTGCCTTCCCAATAGGGCGCGCGCAGCTCTCGCCGGAGGATCTTGCCCGATGGGTTGCGCGGCAGTGCGGCGATGAAATCGACCGACTTGGGACACTTGAAACCGGCGATGTGCTGGCGGGCGTGGGCGATCACCTCGGCCTCGCTCAGCGTCTCGCCCGGCTTGACCACGACGCACGCCTTGACCGCCTCGCCCCAGCGCGCATCTGGGATCCCGATCACTGCGACGTCGGCCACCTTGGGGTGCGAATAGACCGCGTTTTCGACCTCGGCGGGATAGACGTTCTCGCCGCCCGAGATAATCATGTCCTTCACCCGGTCGTGGATATAGAGATAGCCATCATCGTCGAAATAGCCCGCGTCGCCGGTGCGCAGCCAGCCTTCGGCATCGATGGTCGCTGCGGTGGCTTCGGGCAGGTTCCAGTAACCGCGCATGTTCTTGGCGCTGCGTGTGGCGATCTCGCCGACGGTGTTTGCGGCGACCGCGTTGCCTTCGGGATCGACGATCTTGACCTCGACCCCCGGCAGCGGCTTGCCCACCGAGCGCATTCTGGGGCTGCCCTCGGGGACGTGGTCCTCAGGATCGAGGGTGACGATCGTGCCGCTGGTTTCGGTCATCCCGTACATCTGGACGAAGCCGCAGCCGAACCGCTCCATCGCCGCCTTCATCAGTTCGAGCGGGATCGGCGATGCGCCGTAGGTGATGAATTTGAGCCGGCTGAAATCGACCTCACCCACCTTGGGATGGTTGAGCATGATCTGGATCGCGGCGGGGACGAGGAAGATCTTCGAGATGTTGTAGTTCTCGATCAGGTCGAGCGCGCGGGTCGGGTCGTATTCGGGCAGCACGATCGAGCAGGTGCCGCTGGCAATCGTGCCGATCCCGGTGCCGGTGCCGCTGATGTGGAAGCACGGCATCGCCAGCAGGGTGACCTCGCCCGGGATCGGCTGTTGCCATTCGCGCAGTTCGACCTCGTCGCCCCGGTGGCGCGAGGAGAGGATCGAGCCGTGCGTCATCACCGCGCCCTTGGGCCGCCCGGTGGTGCCCGAGGTGTAGAGCTGGAGCGCATCGTCGGCGAGGCCGACCTCGATCAGCGGATCGCTCGCCGCAAAGCCGTCGCGCCAATGGCGATAGTCGGTAAGCGCGGCGTCGCCGGCGTCGAGCCCGATCAGCGTCTCGACGTGGGTCAGGTCGGGCCGGACGGTGGCCAGCATCTCGGCAAAACCCTCGCCGACTACCAGAATTTTGGCCTGGCAGTCGTTGACGATGTACGCCACCTCGGGCGGGGCAAGCCGCCAGTTGACCGGGGTCATCACCGCCCCGAGCTTGGCCGCGGCGATCAGCAGTTCGAAATAGAGCGGATGGTTCTTGCCAAGATAGGCGATCCGGTCGCCTTTGCCGAGGCCGAGCGCGGCAAGCCCGTTCGCGGCGCGATTGCTGCCCACATCGAGCGCGCCGAACGTCAGCACTTCGTCCCCGAATGCGAACGCCGCCTCGCCGGGCTGGCTAGCCGCGTGTTCGCGCACCAGATCGCCCAGCGCTTCGGGCAAGAACTGGGCCGTCTCGCGCGTGGTGTCGATCGCCTCCATGGCAGCCGGTTTAGGATGCCACGGCGCCACGGCCATTGGCACAATTCATAGCGAGAGCCGCGCGCGGCTTGCGCTAAGCTGGCGCGGCATGACCGATCCCTCTCCGCCACCCGGCTTCGCCCCCGCCGGTTTCTCGCCCGGCTTCCTCGACCGCGGCGGACCCTATTGGCTGCGCCGGACCGAGGCCGGGACGCTGGTCGGGCTGCGGATCGACGAAGGTCACCTCAATTACCAGGACGTTGCCCATGGCGGGGTCCTGACCACGCTGGCCGATGTCGCACTGTCCTATTGCCTGCACGTCAGCGAGCAGCCCGCCCCGGCGCTCGCCACCGCCACGCTTACGGTGAACTTCCTCGGCGCGGCACGGCTGGGCGACTGGCTCGAAGCCGCCGCGCGGATCGACCGGATGGGCAAGCGCCTCGCCCACACCAGCGGTGCCATTCGCCGCGGTGACGAACAGATCGCGACGATGTCGGGCGTCTTCAGCGTGCTGCGACGCGGCTAGGCCTAGCCGCCGCGCCAGCCTGCCACCACCGGGGTCGAGGAATCGCGGTCGTCGTGATAGCCGCAAGCGCCCTCGGGCATCCCGGCAAGCCCGGCTTCGCCGATCACGCGGTATTCGCGCCAATCGTAGAGCCCGCGACGCCGCACGATGCGCCATTCGCCGCCGCGCTTCTCGAAGCGGTCGACATAACGTCCCGCGATGATCGCCGCATAGGCCTCGCCGCGGTCGGGGAAGACTTCGGGACGGGGATAGCCAGCCGGGACCACGTGCATCGCGGTCATGTAAGTCTCCGCGTCGCAAGCAGCGGGACCGGCGAAGGCGATCAGCGTCTGGCCGAGCTGGTGCTGGGTGGCGGCGCACGGATCGATGATCGCCCGGGCTTGTTCGACGAATTCCCGCCAGCCGCCCTCGATCGGGCCGAACCCGAACGTGGCGTCGGGATGGAACAGGCCGGGCATCATGTCCCACCGGCGGCGGTCGATCGCGTGAGCATAGCGCGCGATCACCTCGCGGACGGCCTCTCGGTCTTCGAGCGTTCCGATCATGGCTCACCTCCCGCAGCCCTTGTGTCGCCTCGTGCGCAAGCGGCCAAGGCGCGTTTTGGCTAGGCGGCTATCAAATTCGCCCGGTGCGGCCCCCGGTGAGCCCCCATAGGCTGGCGGCTGCAATCACACCTTACCGGAGAACATCGCATCATGGCCCTTATCACTGTCGTCGGCGCATCGGGTCGCCAGGGTATGGCGCAAGTCCGCCAGGCGCTTGCCGCCGGCTACGATGTCCGCGCATTGTCACGCCAGACCGATCCCTTTGCCGGCGCAAAAATCAATGGTGCCGAGCGGGTCGAGGTCCGGCCGATCGATCTTTACGAGCCGGAAAGCTATGGCCCGGCATTCGAGGGGAGCGACTACATCTTCTACACCCACCCGCTCCAGGCCCGCGCCGACCGCGCGGTGCTGGTCGGCGAGGTCGGCAAGGCGGGCGCCGCGGCCGGGGTCAAGCGAGTGGGGTGGAACACCTCGAGCTGGATCCCCGACAGGCCCGGCGACGCCTTCACTTATGCCGGCAACACCGCCGGGATCAACGCGCTGTGGCGGTCGGGCGCGCCGGGCACGGTGTTCGGCTCGGTGCTGTTCATGGACAACCTGCTGACCAACTGGGCACGCCCGTTCATCGTCAACGAGGGCCGTTACGTCTACCCCCACAAGCCCGAACTCGAAGCCAACTGGATCAGCCTCGACGATGTCGCCAAGTTCATGCTCGCCGCGATTGAGCGACCCGACATGGAAGGCGCCTGGCTCAACATCGGCGGCCCCGAGCGGCTCAAGGGCAAGCAGGTCAGCGAAATCCTTTCAAACACCTTCAAGAAGCCGATCAAGTACGATCCGTGCACCCCGCGCGAGTTCGGCGACTACCTGGTCAAGGCCGCGGGCGAGGACATGCCCGCCGAACTGCGCGAGGACTTCGCCGCCGGAATCGCCGCGTTCTACGAATACAACAACGCCGCGCCGACCAGGCCGTTCGAAGTCGATATGGATCACGTCTACGAGCGTTTCCCCGAACTGGAAGGCAAGCTCGAGCCGATGCAGGACTGGGCGGGCCGCCAGGATTGGGGCGAAAGCAACCACCGCCCCGCGTTCGGCTAGCGGCGCGCGGTTACTCCGCCGCTTCGGCGATCCGCTCGCGCGCGAAAATGTCGCGCAACTCTTCGTCGCTGGCCGCGACGAGGCGTTCGGCCCAGCGGTGGAAAGTCTGCCCGCCGCCCTCGTTGCGACCGAACAGGACATGGTCGGTCATTCCCGACATCAGCGCATCGTGTTGGCGCTTGCCGGTCGCATAGTCTTCGTCCTGGACCACCGTCTTGAGGAAATCGAACTGCTGGTGCGCCCCCTCGATCGTCTCCGCGTCGGTCGGCTCGCGCTCCATCAGATAATATTGGGTGGTAATGCTCTCGCCCACACTGTCGCCGGGGAAAAGCTGCGAGAGCAACGCCCCGCGCGAATTGCCGCCATAGAAGCTGGCGATCGAGATGTGGGGGAAGACCGTCCACACCCCGGCCATCAGCGCATCGAGCGGCCAGTCCTTCTCATCGAGTTCGTCGAGCTGGACCGAGACATCGCTGCCGAGCTTCTCGTAGCGCGCGGTCGGGGTGGTCAGCCGTTGATGCGGACCCCAGGCGAAGTAATTGGCGCGATTGAAAAAATCGGCTCCGAAGGTGTTCGCGTGGAGCACCGGCAGGTGATAGAAATCGAGATAGCCGTCGTATGCGGT
>JANMPV010000087.1:0-7306 GCA_031370045.1 Novosphingobium sp.
CCCCCGCGCAAGTCCGGCGGCTGTGCCGCGTCGCCCGACTGGGGGCGATCCAGCCGCGTCAGCCTGACTATGCCGGGGCGTTCCGCGACATCGGCCCCGCCGCGATCAAGCTGGGCCAGACGCTCGCCACGCGACCGGACATTGTGGGAGAAGAGGCGGCGCACAACCTGCTGTCGCTCCAGGACAGCCTGCCGCCGGTACCCTACAACGCGATCTGCAACGAGATCGAGGCGAGCTTTGGCAAGACGGTGTCCGCCCTGTTCGTCACGATCGAGCAGGAGCCGGTCGGTTCCGCCTCGATCGCGCAAGTCCACCGCGCGACCACGGCGGAAGGCCGCCAGGTCGCGGTCAAGGTGCTGCGTCCCGGGATCGCAGAAAAGTTCGCTCGCGATCTGGACACGTACGAATGGGCCGCCGCGCACCTCGAGGCACTGGGCGGCGAGGCGAGCCGCCTGCGCCCGCGGCTGGTGATCGCCAACTTCAAGCGCTGGACCTTGCGCGAGCTCGATCTGCGGCGCGAGGCTGCTTCGGCGTCCGAACTCAGCGAGGCGATGAAGGCGTTCCCCGGCTATCGCGTGCCTGCGATCGATTGGGACCGCACCAACAGCCGGGTGATGACGCTCGACTGGGTCGATGGGGTCAAGATCAGCGACCTCGCCGCGCTCGACGCTGCCGGGCACGACCGCAAGGACCTGGCGCGGCGGCTGGTGCTGGCGTTCCTGACGCAAGCCATCAGCCACGGGCTGTTTCATGCCGACATGCACCAGGGCAACCTGTTCGTCGAGGCCGACGGGACGATCGCGGCGATCGATTTCGGGATCATGGGCCGGATCGATCGCCGCGCCCGCGCCTGGCTCGCCGAAATCCTCTATGGCCTGACCACCGGTAACTATCGCCGCGTCGCCGAAATCCATTTCGAGGCGCAGTACGTCCCCCCGCACCATTCGGTCGACGACTTTGCCACCGCCCTGCGCGCGGTGGGCGAGCCGATGCGCGGCAAGCCGGTCAGCGAACTGTCGGTCGGCGCGATGCTCGACGGGCTGTTCGCGATCACCCGCGATTTCGACATGCAAACCCAGCCGCACCTGCTGCTGCTGCAAAAGACGATGGTCATGGTCGAGGGGATCGCCACCAGCCTCGATCCGGCGATCAACATGTGGGATGTTTCAGCGCCGTTCGTGCGCGACTGGATCCGCGATGAGCTCGGACCCGAAGCGGCGCTCGCCGATCGCCTGCGCGAAGACGCCGAGACGCTGCTGCGCCTGCCCTCGCTGATCCGCCGGATCGAGGAGCGCTTCCCGCCACGCGGCGGTGCGCCCGAGCAACTGCCGCTGCCCAAGGTCGAGCTGATGTGGGAGCGCAACCGCAGCGGTAACCGGTTCGGAACCACTTTGGGCTATCTGGTGACGCTCGCCGCAGGGGCCGCCCTTGCCCTTGGAGGAGTGTCGCTGGGGTGGTGGGGATGACGGCGCACGAAAACCGGCTGCGGCTGCCCAAGCGGCATTTCTATGCGCTCGACCTGTCGCGGCTGGTTGCGGCGGTGGCGGTGCTGTTCTGGCACTACCTGCACTTCACGATCAGCCCCGCTGCAATGGCTGCGCCGACCAACTTCGGCGACTACGAACCGCTCCATCGGGTATTCTCGGTGTTCTATCATCACGGCCACCTGGCGGTTGCCTACTTCTGGGTGATCTCGGGGTTTGTGTTCGCGCATGTCTATCTGGGCGATCCGGCGGCACGCGAGCGGTTCTGGAGCGCGCGTATCGCCCGGTTGTGGCCGCTCCATCTGCTGACCCTGGCCGTCGTCGTCGTGCTTCAGGGCGCCTATACCGCACAACACGGCCATGCTTTCGTGTTCGCGCCCAACGATCTTGTCCACTTCCTGCTCAACCTCTTCATGGTCCAGTCGTGGGGCTTCCAGCAGGGGATGTCGTTCAACGGACCGTCATGGTCGATTTCGATCGAGATTCTCGCCTACGCGGTGTTCTGGGCGCTGCTCCCCTCGTTGCGCGAACGCCGCGGGGCGTGGGCGCTGACGTTTGGCCTGGCAGTGCTGGCGGCGGGGCTGGGAGTGCTCCAGCCGGGGTTCAAGCTGTGGTCCTGCCTGGCCTATTTCTTCGTCGGCACCGGGGCGTATTTCATCATGCTGCGCAGCTGGTCGAAGCCGTGGCTGCCCGGCGCGATCGGCGGCTGCGGGCTGCTGCTGGCGATGGCCTTCGATCGGGTCGCCATGCTGGATTTTCCCCAGGGAGCCCTGTGGGTGCTGGCGCTGTTTGCGTTGGCGTTGTGGGTCGACCGGCTTGATCGGCACGACCGGCTCGCATTTGGCAAGAAGCTCGGCGATGCTTCGTACGGCACTTACCTGTGGCACTTCCCCATCCAGCTAACGATGGTGATGATGTTGGATGCGCTGCCCGGCGGGCGCGCGTTGTCGCAGCACTGGGAGGTCCTGGCGATCTATCTGGCCGCCGCGATCGGCGCCGGTTTCGCCTCGCACCGCTGGTTCGAACGACCCGCACAACGCGCGGTGCTGGCCGCAGCCGCGCGTCTTGCGCGGAGTCAGGGCATGCCTCAGCCTGAAACGCCGCTTTCGGTTTCCGCGATCCAGCCCCCGCCGAGCACCCGGTCTCCCGCATAGATCACCGCCGCCTGCCCGGCCGCCACGCCGTATTCGGGCGCGACGAAGCGGATCGTAGTCGCCCCTCCACACCCGAAATCTTTGGCGCCCAGCGGCCCATCTAGAACGATCGGCACGGGCTTCGCCAGCGAGCGGACCTTGGCGGTCAGTGGACCATCATAAGGCAGCCCGATGCGGTTGGTTTCGACCAGCCGCGCCGCGCTTACCGCCAGCAGACGCTTGGGGCCGACGATCACCCGCGCGGTGGGGGCATCGAGCGCAGTCACGTACAGCGCCTCGGCCAGTCCGCCGATCTCCAGCCCGCGGCGCTGGCCGACGGTAAAGTGGAGCACGCCTTTGTGCTCACCCAGCACCGCGCCGGTCTCGGCATGGACGATTTCGCCGGGCGCGCCGCCTTCGGGGCGGATGCTGCGCACAACTTTGGCATAGTCGCCGTCGGGGACGAAGCAGATGTCCTGGCTGTCGGGCTTGGCCGCGACGCGCAATCCGGCCGCTTCGGCAAGGCGGCGAACTTCGGGCTTGGGCAGGCCGCCAAGCGGAAACCGCAGGAAATCGAGCTGGGCATCGGTGGTCGCGTAAAGGAAATAACTCTGGTCGCGCGCTGGATCGGCGGCGCGCCACAGCTCGGGCCCGGCAGCCCCCGCAACCCGCCGCACGTAATGCCCGGTGGCGAGGCAGTCCGCCCCCAGATCGCGGGCCATCGCCAGCAGATCGGTGAACTTGGGGCCCATGTTGCAGCGGATGCACGGTATCGGGGTGCGCCCGGCGAGATAATCGTCGGCGAACTGCTCGATCACTGTCTCGCGAAACGCCGAGGCGTGGTCGAACACATAGTGCGCGATTCCCAGCCGGTCGGCGACGCTGCGCGCATCGCGGATGTCATCGCCCGCACAGCACGCCCCCTTGCGCCCGCTGGCCGCGCCGTGATCGTAGAGCTGGAGGGTGATGCCGATGGTTTCGGCGCCGCTTGCCGCAGCCAACGCGGCGACCACCGAGCTGTCGACCCCGCCCGACATCGCGACCACGATCCGCCGTGCGCCCAGCGGAGCGGTGAGCTGGAACAGCGCGGCGGAATCGAGCCGGTCGAGGAGTATAGATAGCGCCATCGGCGCGCGCATAGCCGCTGGATGGCGCCGGTGAAAGTGGCGGCGGTCGGTCGGCATCGTCCGGCAATCCCTCACGGCAGCTTAAGATTGGTCAATATGCGGTAAACCGGGGCTTTACCTTGCCTTGAGGTTGGCCTGCTAGTGCCGGTCGCAATGAAGCTCTACCTGCCCTCATCCGTTGCGTTCAAAGTCCCCGAAGACAGGGATTGCGAAGTTCTGCGCCCGCTGGAGTGGAGCGCGCTGCTGGCGCGACTCGGCGCCGAACGCGACTTACGCCGCGAGCTGGCCAGCGGATTGATGGCGATCCCAACCATAGCGAACTTTGTCGGCGGCGCGGCGCAAGTACTGTCCGGTTCGTCGCACGATGCACCGGGTGTTAACCCTGAGGCTTTAGCCAATCGCAAATCGACAGGGGGCATCAGAACCGCGGCAGAGGCACATGCGCCCGTCGCGAAACTTGGCGCTCGAGGACAGCTATGATTGAAAATCAGAAAATCCGACCGGCAATGGTAATCGGGCCGCTCGGCGAGCCGCTTTCGCTCGATTCGCTGCCGGCCCCCCACACCACTCGCTGGGTGGTGCGGCGCAAGGCCGAAGTCGTGGCTGCGGTCAACGGTGGACTGCTTTCGATCGACGAGGTGTGCGAACGTTATAGCCTGACGATCGAGGAGTTCGCCTCGTGGCAACGCTCGGTCGATCGCTCGGGGATGCAGGGGCTGCGCGTCACTCGCCTCCAGCATTACCGCGATCTTTACGAGCGCCAGCTCAAGTATTGAAGCCGCGCCCGGCGGGCATCATTCGACCAACCGGCGACAGCGTTCGACCGGGGTAGCGGCGGGGTATTCCCCGCCGTTTGCTTTGCGGCTTAAGCAGGCTGGCCGCACAAACCGAACGATAGCCTGTCATTGCCACCTTTAACCTGCGCGACTATGGCGCAAAGTGCCATTTGCCGCGCGTGTTTGGCCAAGTGCCGCCTTGCCGAGGGTGGTTTATCGGGATAACACACCGGCGCATTTGGTTCGTGGCGCTACCGCGCCTGCAAAGTTCGTGGCGCTACCGCGCCTGCAAGGGCATTGAGTTTATGAACGACGAGACCCGGATCGACATGGCCACCGCCAGCCCGATCGACAGCTTCGATCATGAGCCGTTCGGCGAACCCAGAAGCCGCCGTGGGTGGTGGATCGCGGGCGCAATCGCGCTCATTCTGGCGATTGGCGCGTGGATGTATTCGCGTTCGGGTGGCGAGGCTGCGGACGCCAAACCCGCCAATCAGGCCCCGACAGTCACCGTCATCACCCCGGGACGCGGCACCATCCAGGGCACGATCAGCGCCACCGGCACGCTGGCGGCGCGGCGCGAACTGCCGGTCGGCGCGGTCGGCGAAGGCGGCCAGATCGTCCGGGTGCTGGTCGAGGCAGGCGACTGGGTCGGCCAGGGCCAGGTTCTCGCGGTGATCGATCGTTCGGTCCAGTCCCAGCAGGCGGCGAGCCTCGGCGCGCAGATCCAGGTCAGCCAGGCTGACGCTAATCTCGCCCAAGCCAATCTCGACCGCTCGCTCAAGCTGGTCGCGCGCGGTTTCGTCTCGAAGGCCGACGTCGATCGGCTCAGCGCCACGCGCGACGCCGCCAACGCGCGCGTCCGCGTTGCTCGCGCCCAGCTGGGCGAGGCGCAGGCGCGCACCGCGCGGCTCAACATTGTCGCCCCCGCCGCCGGGCTGGTGCTTGAGCGCAATGCCGAACCCGGCCAGGTGGTCGGCGGCGCCAGCGGCGTACTGTTCCGCCTTGCGAGGGGCGGCGAACTTGAGCTGCGCGCCGGGGTTTCGGAAACCGACCTTGCCCAGCTCGCCCCCGGGGTGGTCGCGCAAGTCCTGCCGATCGGCACCGACCGGAGCTTTTCCGGCCAGGTCTGGCAGCTTTCGCCGGTGATCAATCCGCAGACCCGCCAGGGCATCGCGCGGATCGCGCTCGCTTATGACCCGGCATTGCGCCCCGGCGGGTTCGCCACCGCGACAATCGCCAGCGGTGCGCTGGTCGCGCCGCTGCTGCCCGAATCGGCGATCCTGAGCGATGACAAGGGCAGTTTCGTCTATATTGTCGGCAAAGACAGCAAGGTCGCGCGCCGCCCGATCAAGACCGGGATCGTTACCGAAAACGGCATCGCGGTGACCGAAGGCCTCGCCGGGACCGAACGCGTCGTGCTGCGCGCGGGCGGTTTCCTCGCCCCCGGCGACAAGGTCGTGCCGCGCACCGCCAAGACCGCCGCGACCAATTGAGCGCAACCCGCGAAAGAGCCGATCGATGAACTTTCAAAACATTTCGGCATGGTCGATCCGCAACCCGGTGGTGCCGATTGTTCTGTTCCTGGGCCTGTTGATCGCAGGGCTGGTCGCGTTCAGCGGGATGAAGGTCCAGTCCGATCCGGACATCGAATTTCCCGGCGTGATCATTTCGATCGCCCAGCCGGGCGCCGCGCCGACCGAGATCATGACCCAGATCACCCAGCGGATCGAATCCGCAGTGCGCTCGATCAACGGGGTCCAGTCGATCAGCTCGACCGCGCGCGAGGGCAACAGCCAGACAGTGGTCGAGTTCCAGATCGGCACCGACATCAGCGAAGCGGTCAACGAGACCAAGAACGCGGTCGATCAGGCGCGCAATGAGCTGCCCGACGGGATTCTCGAGCCGCAAGTGGTCAAGATGCAGACTTCGTCGCAGCCGATCGGGTATTTCGCGGTCGCTGCCGACGATATGACGATCGAGCAGCTCAGCTGGTTCGTCGACGATACCGTTTCGCGTCGTCTGCGCGCAATTTCCGGGCTTTCTGGGGTCGATCGTTCGGGCGGGGTGGACCGCGAAATCGTGGTCGAGCTCGATCCAGCGCGGATGCAGTCGCTGGGCGTCACCGCTAGCCAGATCAACGCCGCCTTGCGCGCAAGCAACATCAATACCGCGGGCGGCCAGGCCGAGGTTGCCGGATCGCGTCAGTCGGTTCGCGTGCTCGGCAATGCCAAGACCGCCTACGACCTGTCACAGTCGGACATTGCGCTGCCCGGCGGGCGCACGGTCAAACTGGCCGACGTCGCCAGGGTCAGCGATCGCTACGGTGAGCTGACTTCGATGGGCAAGGTTCGCGGGTCGCAAGTGATAACGTTCGGGATCACGCGCGCGCGCGGCGAATCCGACGTCAGCGTTTATGACGCAGCGGTGACGGAGCTGGCTAAAATCAGCAAGGAAAACAACGATGCGGTCCGCTTCACCCCGTTGTTCACCGAGGTCGATCAGACCAAATCGCAATACGAAAGTTCGATCGCCGCGATGATCGAGGGTGCGGTGCTGGCGGTGATCGTGGTGTTCTTTTTCCTGCGCGATTGGCGTGCCACGTTTATTTCGGCGCTGGCGATCCCGCTCTCGGCGATTCCGACGTTCTGGTTCATGGATCTGCTCGGATTCACCCTCAACACGCTCAGCCTGCTCGCGCTCGGGCTAGTCGCGGGGGTGCTGGTCGATGACGCAATCGTCGAGATCGAAAACATCGTCCGCCACATGCGGATGGGCAAATCTGC
>JANMPV010000090.1:0-8894 GCA_031370045.1 Novosphingobium sp.
GGCCCTCGATCGCCACCAGTTTGCGGACCATTTCGGGATAAATCCCGGCATAGCGCAAGCACACCTGCCCACCCAACGAGTGTGCAACGATCGTCACCGGGGCCAGATCGAGCTGATGGACCAGTTGCGCGACGTCGTAGACCATGTCGCCGGCCGAATAATTGCCGTCCGAAACCCACTCGCTGTCGCCATGACCGCGATGGTCGAGTGCGATTACATGCCAGTCGTCGCACAGCGCCTGGGCGACCCAGTCCCAGTTATGCGCATGATCGCGTCCGCCGTGGACCAGCAGCAGCGGCGGCTTCTCGGGATTGCCCCAGTCGAGATAGTGCAGCCGCAGCCGCTGCGAGATGAAAGTGCGCGATACCGGGCCGAGCATGGTCATGGCGCGCGGCTTAAGCGCAACCTGGAACTTTGCGCAACCAATCCCCTCCCGCAGGCGGGAGGGGCAGCGAGACTTGGCAGCTTGCTGGCTAGTCGCAGCGGGGTGGGCCTCGCGGCCCAAACGACCTGTCGGTCGTGCCCACCCCTGATCCCTCCCGCAGGCGGGAGGGGAACTAGCGTTCCTTGGTCGCGCCGAACACCAGCTCGGGGTTGCGTTCCTGCTGGTAGCCGACATCCCATGCCGAACGCGCGAGGAACACCGGGTCGCCATCGCGGTCGCGCGCCAGGCTGGTCAGGTTGAAATCGGCAAAGGTTTTGAGCGCGGTGTCGCTGCCTTTGAGCCAGCGCGCGGTGTCGAACGGCTCGGGTTCGAGCGCGGCGGCAACCTTGTATTCGGCTTTGAGCCGCGAGATCAGCACGTCGAGCTGGAGCTGGCCGACCACGCCGACGATCCACTGCGCGCCGATCTCGGGGTAGAACACCTGGATCACGCCCTCTTCGCTCAGATCGTCGAGCGCCTTGCGCAATTGCTTGGTCTTGGTCGGATCTTTCAGCAGCACCCGGCGCAGGATTTCGGGCGCAAAGTTGGGCAGCCCGGTAAAGCGCACATCGTTGCGCTCGCTCAGCGTATCGCCGACGCGCAGGGTGCCGTGGTTGGGGATGCCGATGATGTCCCCGGCCTGCGCGGTGTCGGCAATCTCGCGGTCCTGCGCGAAGAACAGGATCGGCGAATGCACCGCAATCGGCTTGCCCGAACCCGAAGGGGTCAGCTTCATCCCGCGTTTGAAGGTGCCCGAAACCATCCGCATGAACGCGATCCGGTCGCGGTGCTGCGGGTCCATATTGGCCTGGACCTTGAACACGAACCCGGTGACTTCGTCGTTGTCGGGCTGGATCGTGCCCAGTTCACTGGGCTGCGGGCGGGGCGGCGGGGCGTAGCGGGCGAGCGCGTCGATCAGCTCGGCGATCCCGAAACTCTTGAGCGCCGAGCCGAAATAGACCGGGGTCAGATCGCCATTGCGATAGGCTTCCTCGTCGAACGCGGGATAACCGCCGCGGGCAAGTTCGACCTCGTCGGCGAATTCGGGCGGGAGCACGACGCTGTCGCGCTTGCCGAGGTATTCGCGGCTGTCGCCTTCGGGGCGGGCGGTGGTGCCAGTGGCGAAATCGAGCACGCCTTCGAACAGTCCGCCCATGCCCACCGGCCAGCTCATCGGGCAGACGTCGAGCGCGAGCGCGTCGGCAACCTGGTCCATCAGATCGAACGGCGAGCGGCCCTCGCGGTCGACCTTGTTGACGAACGTGATGATCGGCACCGAGCGCAGGCGGCAGACCTCGAACAATTTGCGCGTCTGCGGCTCGATGCCTTTGGCCGCATCGATCACCATGATCGCCGAATCGACTGCGGTCAGGGTGCGGTAGGTGTCCTCGGAGAAGTCCTCGTGCCCTGGGGTGTCGAGCAGGTTGAAGACGATACCGTCGCGTTCGAAGGTCATCACCGAGCTTGTAACGCTGATCCCGCGCTGTTGTTCTATCTTCATCCAGTCGCTGCGCGCCCGCCGTGCCTGACCGCGTGCCTTGACCTCGCCCGCCAGATGGATCGCGCCGCCCTGGAGCAGCAGCTTCTCGGTCAGCGTCGTTTTGCCGGCATCGGGGTGCGAGATGATCGCGAATGTGCGCCGGTTGGACTGCGGGGGTTTGGATTGCGGGGGGACGGACATAGGCGCGGGGCGTTAGCGGCGAGCATCGCTGCCGTCGAGGGTCAGCGTGCCCCGGTCAGACTCCAAGGCCCCGGGCGATCAGCCCGTTGGCGATCGAGGCGACTTCGTCGAGCGGACGGTCGGGCTGCTGCACGCCATAGCGCAGGCCGAGGAACACGTTCATCCCCATGATCGCCCAGGCGTGCGCCTCGTCGATTGGCCCGGCGAGTTCGCCGCGGGCCTCGCCGTCGCGCAGCCGCTCGAGAATGCGTTGTGCGGCATTCTCGTAGTGCGCGCGCCATTCGTCGTTGGCGACGAATTCGGCTTCGTCGATGATCCGGTAGAGCTCCTTGTGGGCGCGCGCGAAGGCCAGAAAGGCCACGAAGGCGTCGCGTTCGCGCTGAAGCGTTCCGCCCTCGGGATGGGCCAGCTGATCGATCACCGAGGCACGCACCTGGTCGGAGATGTCGCTGACCAGCGCGCGAAACAGCGAATCCTTCGATTCGAAGTACGTGTAGAAACTACCCAGCGCGACGCCGGCGCGCGAGGTGATCGAGACAATCGAACTGTCGTGAAACCCCTTTTCGCCGAACTCGGCTGCGGCTGCGTCGAGCAGCACCCGCTGGGTCTTGCGGCCGCGCGCTGTGCGCGGCGTCTTGTCCGGGTTCTCTTCGCGGACTGTTGCTTGAAGGTCACGCCCTGGCACCGCTTGCTCCCTGTCTGCATTTCAAAGTTGAAACCCGGTTCATGTTTCAATATAGCCCTGACCACGCGGCTGGCAACCCGGCCCGAACAAACCAAGTCAGGGAGAGAAACCGACCATGTCCAGCGGCATTTCCATCGCCCGCGTGCTCCTGCTTTGCAGCATCGCCGCCAGCGCCTTCGCCAGCCCAACGGCCTTTGCCCAAGCTACTCCAGCCAGCAACGCCGCCGCAACTGCGGATGAGGGCGACACGATCATCGTCACCGCCCGCCGCCGCGAGGAATCGCTGATCGACGTCCCGATCGCGATTACCGCCTATTCGGGCGCTGCGCTCGAGCGCAGCGGGGCGATCGATATAACCTCAATCGGCGACACCACCCCCAACGTCACGCTCGAGCCCAGCCGCGCGACCAATTCGACGCTGACCGCGTTCATCCGCGGGGTCGGCCAGCAGGATCCGGTGGCCGGCTTCGAGCAGGGCGTCGGGCTTTATCTCGACGACGTCTATCTCAACCGCCCGCAGGCCGCGGTGCTCGACATCTACGACGTCGATCGGATCGAGGTGCTGCGCGGGCCGCAGGGCACGCTTTATGGGCGCAACACCATCGGCGGCGCGATCAAGTACGTGACCCGCCGACTGTCCGCGGACCCGACCTTGCGGGCGCGCGCCACCTACGGCAGCTACAACCAGGCCGACGGCGTGCTCAGCGCCAGCGCACCGATCGGTTCGGGCGTGCTGCGCGTCGGCGGGTCGGTCGCGCGGCTGACCCGCGACGGGTTCGGCGAAAACCTGACCACTGGACGCGACAACTACGACAAGGATATCTGGGCGGGCCGGGTTTCGGGCGAAGTCCACGCGACGAACTTCTTCGCCCGGCTTTCGGGCGACTACACCCGCGACAAGTCGAGCGCGCGGGGCGGCCATCGCCTGATCCCGGCACAGAAGAGTGGCACCCCGGTGCTCAGGAACGTTTACGATACGCAGGGTGGGCTCAACGATCCCAAGCAAGACGTCGAAGCCTATGGCGGCTCGCTGTTCATGGAAGCCACGCCCGACGATACCCTGACCTTCCGATCGATCACCGCCTACCGCAAGGACGACAGCGCCACGCCGATCGATTTCGACGCGCTGCCGGTGGTCGATCTCGACGTTCCCGGGATCTACAAGAACAAGCAGTTCAGCCAGGAAGTGCAGGTTCTGGTCGACAGCGGCGGGTTCCACGGCCTGCTCGGCGGCTATTACCTCGATGCCAGCGCGCTGACCCAGTTCGATGTCCGCCTGTTCACCTCGTTTGCCGGACTTGCCGCGTTCACCAACGCGGACGTCAAGACCAACACCCTCGCCGGGTTCGCCGATCTCACTTACGATCTATCCGAACAGTTCAGCGTTTCAGTGGGCGGCCGCTACACCTGGGACGAGCGCAAGGCGACGATCCTGCGCCAGAACTACCTCGGCGGCGGTTCGCCGGTGTTCGGCGGCGCAGGCGCACCGTTTGGCGGTGCGAGCACCAATTTCCGGGGCAAGCGGGTGTTCAAGAAATTCACCCCGCGCGCCTCCGTCAGTTTCAAGCCGACCCCCGACCATAACCTCTACGCAAGCTATTCGCAGGGTTTCAAGGGCGGCGGGTTCGACCCGCGCGGAGTTGGCGTCAACGCCCCGGATCTCGACGGCAACGGCGTGCGCAGCGATAGCGAAATTTCCGCGTTTCTGAGCTTTGCGCCGGAGAAGGTCGACAGCTATGAGATCGGCTACAAGGGCGCGTTGCTGGACCGCCGCCTGACCGTGGCGCTGGCGGCGTTCCGCGCCAACTATTCCGACGTCCAGATCCCGGGTTCGGTGGCCTGCACCGTCAGCGGCCTGCCCAGCTTCTGCGGGGTGGTCTCCAACGCCGGCAAGGCGCGCATTCAGGGTTTCGAGGCCGAAGCCAGCGCCAAGCTGGCGCGCGACTTCGCCACCCCCGGCGACGCGCTGATCCTGTCGGGATCGCTGGGCTATATCGACGCCAAGTTTCGCCAGTACATCTCCAACATCGTCGTCGCGGGCAAGCCGACGCCGACCGACGTGGCCGCGTTCCGCAAGGTTCAGAACACGCCCAAATGGACCGCCAGCAGCACGCTCGCCTATACGACCCCGCTGGGCAGCGGTGGACTCGATTTCTCGACCACGATTTCGTATCGCAGCAAGACCTATCAGTTCGAGGTCGCCAACCCGTTCATCGACCAGAAGGGCTACACCCTGTTCGACGCCAACCTGGTCTATCACGGGGCGCAGGATCGCTGGTCGATCGGGATCCATGGCAAGAACCTGTTCGACAAGCACTACAAGACCTCGGGCTACACCTTCGTCGCTGCCGACCCGATCAGCGGGGTCCTAACAAAGCGTACCGACGGCACGCTGATCCCGGCACTTGGCAAGGAGGGTACGCTGACCGCGTTTTACGGCAACCCGCGCCAGGTGTTCGTGACCGGCACGATCAAGTTCTGACCCGGACGGGGAGGGGCCGCGCGCTTCTCCCCGCAATCGACCAAGCGCCGACCCCGACCGACAAACCCGCTGGAAATGCCAGTGCGCTGCGGGCAAGAGCGGGGGGATGGCCGATGCAATCCCCGAAGGTGAACCCGGCAACCCGGTGCGCGTGCCGGTGCGCTTGGTGGTCGGCTCGGCCGCGGCCTTGTGGGCGTGCTATTATCTTCTGACCACCGCGCGCGGCTATGTCGTCGGGCTCGAATTTCAGGACGAACTGGCCGGACGCCGCCTGCTGGTGGCGCTCGCCGGGTTTGCAGTCACCCTGGCGATCTGGCCGCTGCTGCGCCAGCTCGACGGGCGGCAGCTGGCGGTGCGGGTGACCGCGGCGCTGCTCCTGATGCTGCCCGCCTCGCTCCTCGTCGCCTCGATCAACGCCGCGGTATTTGCCGACATGGAGGCGAAAATGGTCTCCAGCATCGGTCAGAAGCAGGGCGTGCGGATTCGCCGCGACGAGGCGGGCAATGTGCTGGTCGACGTGCCCGATATGCCCGGCGATGGTCCCGCGCCAAGCTCCACGGCCGTGACGATCGATCACAAGCTCCAGTCCGAAGCCAAGTGGCGCCAGCTCACCGACATCGCGCTGGGGCGGTATTTCCTGCTGCTCGCGTGGGCCGGGCTCTACTTCGCACTGGGCTATGCCGAACACGCCCGCGCTGCCGAGCGCCGCGAGGGCGAACACCGCCGTGCGGCCAAGGCGGCCGAACTGCGCAGCTTGCGTTATCAGGTCAACCCGCACTTCCTGTTCAACACGCTCAACTCGCTTTCGGCGCTGGTCCTGACCGGCCGGGTCGATGCGGCTGAAAAGATGATTCACACCATTTCCACCTTCTATCGCCTCAGTCTGGCGGGCGATCCGACCGTCGATATCCCGCTCGAGGAGGAAATCCGCTCGCAGCGGCTGTATCTCGAGATCGAGGGGGTGCGTTTTCCCGACAGGCTGCGAATCTCGTACGACATTCCCGAGGCTCTGGAGCAAGCCTGCGTTCCGGGAATGATCCTCCAGCCGCTGGTCGAGAATTCGGTCAAATACGGAGTCGCGCCCGTCGGCCGCCCAGTAACGATCACCCTGGCCGCGCGCGAGGAACATGGCCGGCTGGTGCTGACCGTGGGCGACGACGGACCGGGCGCGTCGCCCCCCGATTCGCCAAACACCGCCAGCGGCGCGGGCTGCGGGATCGGCTTGCAGAACGTCCGCGACCGGCTCGCCGCGCGGTTCGGCAGCGACGCCACCGTGGTTTCGGGGAGTACCGGCAACGGGTATGCCACGATCATCCGCTTGCCGATGGTCCGCCCAAAGTTCCCCGATGTCTGCTGATCCCGAAATCCGCACCCTGCGTACGCTGATTGCCGACGACGAGCCGCTGGCGGTCGAGCGGATGCAGATTATCTGCGCCGGAATCTCCACGCTTGCGGTGGTCGGCACCGCCAACGACGGCGCTGCCGCGCTGCGCCTGATCGAGGCGCTGACGCCCGACCTGGTGCTGCTTGACATGACCATGCCCGAACTTGACGGGCTGGGTGTTGCCCGCCGTCTGGGCGGCAAGGACAATGCCCCTGCGATCGTGTTCGTCACCGCGCACGACAGCTTCGCGGTCGAGGCATTCGATCTCGACGCGGTCGATTACGTGCTCAAGCCGGTCACCGCCGAACGGCTTGAGCGCGCGATCGGCCGGGCTCTGGCGCGGCGCGGGGCGGGAACCCCGCGCGAGGCGAGCGACTGGATCGCCGAGTTCTGGGTTCCCCATCGCTCCGAGCTGTTGCGGATCGCGGCTGACGACGTCACCCGAATCGATGCCGAGCGTGACTATGTCCGGCTGCATCTCGCAGATATCCAGAGTGGGGGGAGCAGCCATGCTGTCATGCGCAGCTACCTGCTGCTCCAGACGATCGCCGGGCTGGAAGCACGACTCGATCCTGGCCAGTTCATCCGCGTCCACCGCTCGGTAATCTTGCGCCGCGACCGGATCAGCGGATTGCGCCACGATGGGCTGGGAGTGTGGTCGGTCGAACTCGCCGGGGAGGAGCCGGTGCGGATCGGGCGGACTTATCTGGCGAGGGTCAAGGCGCTGGCTGGACGCTAGTAGCAGGAAATCAACCCTAGCGCGGTTACTTTGCGCCCATCCCCGAACGTGGGCATTTCGACCAACTCACAAAAAAAGGCAACCCGGACCGGCGGGCGGGTCCGATCCGGGTTGCCGGGCAGCGGGGCCTTAGCCACCATTGCGGGGGATGGCGCGGCGCGCAGCGACCTGCTTTTCGGTCGACGCGCGAGCGTTGGCCATGCAGTCTTTGTCGGGCAGGGCGATGCGGCTTCCGGTGAGCGCTTCGCTGCACACTCTGCGCACGGCGCGGTCGATACGCGAAGCGAGCTTGGTCTGGCCCTTTGCGGTGGCGAGATCGAGATCGCCGAACGAGACCGAAGTGGTCGCGGCCTGAGCGGCGCCAACGATGGCGAACGTGGCGACGGCGGCGGCGGCGATGAAAGTGCGGGTCATAATGGTCTCTCCTCTTGAAGCTGCGGCCCGGCTGGTCGCGGGGGTTGCGGGTTTCCGGCCGGGTCATTGTTATCTACCGCCAAGCCCGGAAATGCGCGCGTCAGGGTCGATCGGAGGGCCACCTGCGTCGATGGAAGAGGGCCTGCGCCGACGAACCGCTTGATCCCTCCGGCGAACGGCGTCGCCTCTGGCATTGGCGCCGGTCGCGCCTACATTGCGAGGCGATGTCGCTGGCGATTCTGGTCACCTTCCTGTTGGGAATCGGCAACTTTGCGCTGCACAAGGCGGTGATGGAGAGTGGCCATCCGCTGCTCGGGCGGATGCCGTGGTTCTACCACGCGCTGGGTGGCAACTTCAGTATGGCGGTCGAATTCCTGATGCTGCTGGCGGCGCTGCTGTTTGTCGCGCAGGACAATTTTGGCGCTGCGGTCGCGTATATCGTCTATTCGATGCTCAACAGCTTTTCAGCCTGGATAATCCTCACCGGGCGGCTCTGACGGGAACCAGCGAGCCCACCGGGCGCTTTGCCCGCTATGCAAACCTCTCGATCCACTTGGCTGGCAGTCAACAATGCCAGCGGCAGCTTCAGCGAACAGGCCGTCGAGCAGCTTACAAGCCAGTTGAACGCTCATGGCCTCACCCCTCAGCGGATCGTGGCGATCCCCGACGACCCCGCGCCCGATCGCGCCGCACTCGAAGCCGCCGCGATCGATCTGCTCGTCGTGTTCACCGGTGACGGTACTGCCAACAGCCTGATTTCCGGCTTGTATGGCTGGCAAGGCGCCGTTCTGGTCTTGCCCGGCGGAACCCAGAACCTGCTTTCAAAGGCGCTGCACGGCGATCTCGATGCTGCCGCGATCGTGGCTTTGGTCGGCAATGGATCGGTGGCGCGCGAACGCCGCAACATGGTTCGCACCTCGCAAGGCGACGCCTATTGCGAAGTACTTGCCGGACCGGGGGCGCACTGGTCCGATGTGCGCGAGGCAATGCGCGAAGGCGACCTTGGCGGCCTGGCAAGCACGCTGGGCGAGGCGATCGGCCAGACCACCAGCGGCGCGCAAGTCCGGATTGCTCAACCTGAACTG
>JANMPV010000100.1:0-2779 GCA_031370045.1 Novosphingobium sp.
GCGGCTGGCCAGTTCGGGACGATCGTTGAAGGTCATGTTGAGCGCGCGAGCCTGCGCGAAACCGGCCACGCCCAACGGGCAGATCGTGCCTTCGGCGCCGCCCGCAAGCATGATGTCGGCATCATCGTCGCGGATCATCCGCGCCGCGTCGCCAATCGAGTGCGCTCCCGTGGAGCAGGCGGTGACCACCGCGTGGTTTGGCCCCATCAGCCCGTACTTGATCGAGACCTGCCCGCTGATGAGATTAATCAGGCGACCGTGGACGAAATGCGGTGAAACACGTCCCGGACCCTTTTCGGCGAGGACCAGCGATTCGCTCTCAATCCCCGGCAACCCGCCGATGCCCGACCCGATCGAGCAGCCGGTACGCTCCTTGGTGGCCTGGTCCATATCCTCCAGCCCGGCATCCTCGATTGCCTGGCCAGCGGCGTCGATCCCATAGATGATGAACGGATCGACCTGGCGCTGGACCTTATGATCGACCCGTTTGGCCGGATCGAAGCCATATTCGTGATCGGCCGGCTTGACCTCGCAGGCGATGGTGCATTTCTGGCCGGTGGTATCGAACCGGGTAATCTGCCCCGCGCCGCTCTTGCCGGCGATCAGGTTCTTCCAGGTGGTTTCGACATCGGCACCCAGCGGGGTAACGAGGCCCAGTCCGGTTACGACCACACGGCGCATGCGCTTCTCCAGAAAGCAACAGGCTCAAACCCTTGCGGGCTGAGCCTGTCGAAACTCACGCTCGCCCCTAGAATGGCTTGGGGCGAGCGGAGCCAAGGTTGGCGGGAAATCAGCCCTTGTTTTCGTCGATGTACTTGATCGCATCCGAGACGGTGCCAATCTTTTCCGCCGCGTCGTCGGGGATCTCGACGCCGAATTCTTCTTCGAAGGCCATGACCAGCTCGACGATGTCGAGGCTGTCGGCGCCCAGGTCGTCGATGAAGCTTGCGTCTTCGGTCACCTTATCGGCTTCGACGCCGAGGTGTTCGACAACGATCTTCTTAACGCGGTCCGCGGTGTCGCTCATGCAAATGCCCTTCGCGAGAGTGTGGGTGGATGGATTTTCAGCTTTCGCCCTAGTGAACGCGGGGGGTGCTGGCAAGTGGGGCTAACGGACACCGACGCAGTTCACGCCATAGCGCGTCATCTCACGATCATGTGTCATCAGCGTCGCCTTTTCCCACTTCGCTTGGGCGAGCAGCAGGTGATCGAAAGGATCGCCGTGTCCGGTCACTCTGGGCAGGCGATCCAGCTCTTCCAGATGACCGACCTCGAGCCCGAGAGGTAAGAATCGCTCTTCGACTGCCAGATGAAACAGGTCGGATCCGCTAAGCTCCATCTTTCCGATGCGGTATTTTACCGATGCTTCCCAACACGAAACCACGCTAAAAAGAACCTCGCCGACGCTGTCGGCGATGATTGCGCGCGGCTTGGGGCGCAGCAACGGGTTATCTCGCAGCCACCAGAGCAAGATGTGTGTGTCCAGCAGCAACCTCACTTCGAGGGCAACTGAGACTCATCGAATTCAAGCATGTCCGAGAAATCGTCGTCGCCATTTTCCATGACGTCGATCAACCACTGCGGAGTCTCAAGATCTTCCAGCGTTACCGACTTGAATTTGCCCCGCAGCGCTCCCGGCTGCCGCGGCTTTCCGTCCGGGGTATAGACCCACTTACCGTCGATGAACCACGGCGGTCCGTTCTTGACTGGTTCGGCTTGCTTGAAGGCAACTTGCATTTCACGCACTCCGTTGGGCGACGCGGGCGCGTCCGTTAGGGCGGCAAGATACGTCTTGACCAAGGCCGAAAGCGACGTGCCCAACTCAGCCGCGCGGATACGAGCCTTGCGGTGCGTTTCGTCGTCGAGCGCAATCGTGACATTCTTCATGTGAAACTGTGTAGCACAGCTTCACCAAAGTCGCAAGCCCTACCCCTTGGCCTGTTCCACCACCCGCAACTGCAATTCGCGCAATTGCTTGGGGCTCACCGACGCGGGAGCATTCATCATCAGGTCTTCGGCTTTCTGGGTCATCGGGAAGACGATGACCTCGCGGATGTTGGGCTCGTCGGCCAGCAGCATCACGATCCGGTCGACCCCCGGGGCGGAGCCGCCGTGCGGGGGGGCGCCGAACTTGAAGGCGTTGATCATGCCTGAAAAGTCGGAGTCGACCTGGTCGCGCGAATACCCGGCGATCTCGAACGCCTTGTACATGATCTCGGGGCGGTGGTTCCTGATTGCGCCCGACGAAAGCTCCACTCCGTTGCAGACAATGTCGTACTGCCACGCGAGGATATCGAGCGGGTCCATGGTCTCGAGAGCTTCGAGCTCACCCTGCGGCATCGAGAACGGGTTGTGGCTGAAATCGACCTTCTTGGCCTCGTCGTCGTACTCGAACATCGGGAAATCGACGATCCAGCACAGCCGGAACGCGTTCTCCTCGATCAGCTTGAGGCTCTCCGCCGTTCTCGTGCGCGCGAGACCCGCCAGCTTGGCCGCCTGCGCTTCCTTGCCCGCGGCGAAGAATACGCCGTCGTCCGGCCCCAGCCCGAGCGCCGCGACAAGCGCCGCGGTTGGTGCTTCGCCGTGGTTCTTGGCGATCGGCCCGGCGGGGACGCCTTCCTTGATGTTGATGTAGCCGAGCCCGGCATGACCCTCGCCGCGCGCCCACTCGTTCATCTCGTCGAAGAACTTGCGGCTGAGCTTGCCCGCGCCCGGAGCCGGGATCGCTCGGACCACGCCGCCTTCGGATGCGATTCGGTCGAACAGCCCGAAGCCCGAT
>JANMPV010000101.1:0-3394 GCA_031370045.1 Novosphingobium sp.
GTCGTAGGTGGGCTTGATGTCGACCGTTACCGCGATCGGCCAGTCTGAACCCGCCTGCACCTTTGCCACGATCTCCTCGCCGACCAAAGTGTCGCCGTTGAGGATGAGAAAATCGCCGTCCATCGCGTCGCGCGCGATCCAGCACGATCCAAGGTTGTCGGCGACCTTGTAGAACGGGTTGAATTTCGTCGTGACCTCCACCCGCGGGTCGTAGATCGCGGCCAGTCCGGCCTCGACCGTATCGGTCATGAACCCGGTGACCACGTCGATCCGCCTGACCCCGCCGCGCGCGAGCATCTCGATCTGCCAGGCGAGCAGCGATTTGCCCGAAAAATCGATCAGGCACTTGGGCCGCTCGGCGGTCAGCGGGAGCAACCGACTGCCCTGGCCGGCGCTGAGAAGGATGGCGTGTTCGATCATGGAATTCTTAAATCCGTCAACTATGGCTAGCGTCATACTGATCCCGCTCATGTCGAGCTAAGTCGAGACACCTGCGCGACGTGTCTCGACTTCGCTCGACATGAGCGGGCATGGGTTTTCAATCTCGTCGGTGCCGATCCCTAGGCAAGCGCGCGCGCGCCAGCAAGCTTGCGCCCCACGCCGCCCTCCGCCACAGGACACTGCAATGGTTCGCGGTCGCGCTCGTTCCCTGCCGAAGTCGCCGATCGGGCGGATATTCGCCAACACCGCCTGGCTGCTGGGCGGCAAGGCGTTTGGCGCGGTGTGCGGGATCGCCTATCTGGCAATCCTTACCCGCACCCTCGGGCTCAAGGGCTTCGGCCACTTCGCGCTGATCTTCGCCACCGCGCAGGCGCTGATCGCCATCGCCGAATTCCAGAGCTGGCGGATCGTGGTCCGCTATGGTGCGCCGCATGTCCACGCGGGCAAATGGCGCGAGTTCGGGCGGCTGGGGATGTTCTGCGGGATGCTCGACGCGATCGGCGCGACGTTCGGCTGCCTGCTCGCGTGGCTGTTGATCTATCACAGCGACGGGCTGATCCACATCAACCCCAACTACATCGATCCCGCGTTCTACTTCTGCTGCGCGATGCTGTGGGCGCTGGTCTCTGCGCCGACGGGAATTGTCCGCGCGCTCGATCGGTTCGACATGGCGGTGTATGTCGAGGCGCTGGTGCCGATCGGGCGGCTGGCGGCGGCCGCGGCGATCTGGGCAAGCGGGCCGACGGTGGTCAAGTTCCTGATCGGCTGGGCGGTGGTCGATCTGGTCGAGGCCGCGGCCTACTGGACGATGGCGCGGTTCCTGTGCCCCGCGGCGGTGCGCCTTTCGCTGGTCGGCGAGTGGCGCAGCGCGGTCCGCGACAATCCGGGGATCGAAAAGTTCGCAGCGGTCACTTATGCCGCATCGACACTCGAGGCGATCATGCGCAACGGCCCGCTGCTGGCGGTCGGCGAATTCGCGGGGACGCGCGCGGCGGGACTCTATCGGTTGGCCTCGCAGCTCAGCCAGGCGCTGAGCAAGCTCTCCACGCTGCTGACCCGCGCGGTCTATGCCGAGATCGCCCGCGCCCGGGTCGCCGCGGGGCCGGGCGAGTTTCGCAAGCTGGCGATCCAGACCAGCCTGGTCGCGGGCGCGGCGGGGGCGGTCGTGGTTGCGGTGGCGGTGTTCGCCGGGGGCAAGCTGCTTGCGCTGCTGGGTGGCGACGCGTTTGCCAGTGGCGCCAGCATCCTCATCCCGCTGGCCATCGCCGCCAGCTTCGACCTGGCCAGCGTGGCATTCGAGCCGGTGCTCCATTCGACCGGCCGCGCGCGCTATGCGCTGATCGCGCGGGCGCTGGCGGTGGCGGCGATGGCGGTGGCGATGATGGTCCTGGTCCGCTATGGAGCACCGGGGATCGCCTGGGCGGTGGCGGTTGGCGGCGTGGTCAGCTTCCTCGCGCTGGGCAGCGTGGCCCGCCACACGCTCAACCGGATGGAGCATCGTGTTGCCTGACGCCGGAATAGCCAGTTCCCGTCCGCTCAACCTGGTTCGCCCGCTGCGCCCGCGCGAGCTTGAGGATACGCTCAACCACCGGCTCTATCACCCGCTGGCGTGGCAGCTGGCCAAGCTGCTGGCGCGCACTCCGTTGACGCCCAACCAGGTTTCGGTGGCGGGCGGGCTGACCGTGGTCTGCGCCGGGATCGCTTATGTCTCACCGCTGTGGGTGGGCCCATTTCTATCGACGGAGGCGTGGCCGTTCGGCGCTGCGCTCGGCATGCTGCTCCACATGGCGTGGCACGTGATCGACGGTGCCGACGGCGATCTGGCGCGGATGACTGGGCGCAGCAGCCCCTATGGCGAGATGATCGACGGGCTGTGCGATTACCTGAGCCACATGGTGCTGTATGTGCTGCTGGGGGTGTTGATGAGCGCGTCGCTGGGCCCGTGGGCGTGGGCCATCACGATCCCCGCGGGGCTGGCGCATGCGGTCCAGTCGACCCACGTCGAGGCGCAACGGCGGTTCTATCTCTACTGGGTCTATGCCAAACCGTGGCTCAACAATGCCCGGCCCGAAGGGCGCGGTCCGTTCGCCTGGCTGGTCGCGTTGTACTTGCGCGTGGCGTTGGGGAGCACCCCCAGCGCGCTGGCGATCGACCGGACGATCAGCGCGGCGGCGGCTGACGATCCGGCGCGGCTGGAGTTGCTTCGGGACATGATCCGGGCCGAAATGCCGCCGCTGCTGCGATTGCAAAAGCTGCTCGGTCCCAACAGCCGGGCGATCGCGCTGGGGCTGTCGATGCTGCTGACCGCCAGCCCACTGGCCTATTTCGTCTATGGCGGAGTGTGGCTGTCGCTGCTGCTGGTGCTGTCGATCATCCTCCACAACCGTTCGTGGCGGCGGCTGGCAAAGCGGATCGAGGCGCTTGGCTGAGCTGAATAGGCCTGAGCCGCTGCTGGCTGCCGACGAGCCGGGTCCGGCGATCGTCCGCTTGGGATCGCCCGATTGCCGGTTCGTGCTGGTCGCCGATCATGGCGGCAACGCGCTTCCCCGCGCGCTGGGCGATCTCGGGCTGGGCGAGGGCGACCGCATGCGCCACATTGCCTGGGACATCGGCATCGCTGGGGTTGCCGATGCGCTGGCCGCGCGGCTCGGCGCGCCGCTGGTCCGCCAGCGCTATTCGCGGCTGGTGATCGACTGCAATCGCGACCCGGCGCGCGCCGATGCGATTCCTCAAGTGAGCGACGCGAGCGCCATTCCTGGCAATGCCGTACTCGATGATGACCAGCGCGCGGCGCGGATCGCAGCGATCCATGCGCCTTACCACGTAGCGATCGGCGAGGCATTGAGCGGCCAACGGCAGCCGCCGATCCTGATCGCGCTGCACAGTTTTACCCCGGTGATGAACGGGGACGCTCGGCCATGGCATGCCGGCGTGCTCCACGACCTTGGAGATA
>JANMPV010000104.1:0-8522 GCA_031370045.1 Novosphingobium sp.
CGGGATCGAAATGGTGACCGATCGTCAGGGCTTCATCCACGTTTCCGGCCATCCCGGACGCCCTGAACTGCAGGCGCTGTACGGCTGGCTCCAGCCCGAGATCCTCGTCCCCGTCCACGGCGAGATGCGCCACATGCGCGAGCAGGCGCGGCTGGGCCGGGCCGAGGGGATTCCGGCTGCGGTGCTCCAGGGTAACGGCGATCTGGTGCGGCTGGCACCGGGCAAGCCGGGTCGGATCGCGCAAGTCCGCAGCGGTCGGCTGGTGCTCGATGGCGACATTATCAGTCCCGCCGATGGCGAGGCGATGGCCGCGCGCCGTCGGCTGGGGTTGAACGCGCTGGTGGTGGTGGCGCTGGCGGTATCGGCCAACGGGCGGGTTGTTTCTGCGGTCGAAGTCGCCGCGTTGGGCCTGCCGCTCGACGAGGACCTGGACGCGTTCGTCATCGAGACCCAGGCCGACGTCGAACGCGGGGTCCACGCGCTGAAGGGCAGCAAGGGCCGCGATCGCGAGGCAGTGCGCGAGGCCGTTCGCCTAGCCGCGCGCCGCGCCGCGCAACGCTGGTCGGGTAAAAAGCCGGTCGTGCAAGTGATGTTGAGGGAGGCTTGAGATGCGCTGGACTTCAGCCTTGGCGATCTATTTCCTGTTCCTCTCACTGAGCTTGTTCGTGGTCCTGCTGTTCGGGATCCGCAACCACAACGAAACCGGCGAGGCGATGGTCGAGGGCCAGTCCGACGGGGCCCCAGCCAACTTCAACCCGCGCAAGCTGGCGATCAACACCATCATCGTCGCGACGATCGCGTTCGTGCTGTTCTATGCCAATTACGTCGAAGGCTGGATCCAGCCCGACATGGTCAACCTGTTCGGCAAGCCGCCTACGCCCGAGGGATGAACGTCACCACACCAAGCCCGCTCATGTCGAGCCCTTCGACTGCCTGCAGGACGGGCGCTCAGGGTAAACTTCCGCCGAGGCGGAAGTCGAGACACGTCGCGCAGGTGTCTCGACTTCGCACGACATGAGCGGACAGTGTTGCTCAGATGGGATGTAATCCAAATTACGTCCGCAACCGCTCGATCGCCTGGGCCATCGCCACGTAAAGCTTGCCCATGTCGGACGAGAGCAGGGTCACGCCCAGCGCGTTGCCGTCGCGAGTCGACAGCAGCCCTCGCAGCATCGCCTCGAAATCGTGGATGTAATGGTTCACGTTCTCGCGGAAATCGCGTTCGGCCTCATAGTGCTGGACCACCGAACGCGCCTCGATCCCATCGAGCAGGGTCACCGCGCGGCGGGTGAAGATGCCGCGGTCGCCGCGCAGGTACGCTGCCCACGAAGTATCGGCGACATCGGCCGAAAGCGACTTGGCGATGTCGATCGCCACCGAGTTCAAGGATTCGGTGATCAGTGCCGCGCGGCGGGCGAAGTCGCTGTCGACCTGCTCCTCGGCGCGCTCGCGGGCGTGGCCGACCCGGCGTTCGAGGTTGCCCGCCAGTTCGTCGACCCGCGCCAGCTGATCGCGCAAGTTGACCGCGGCCTCGCGGCTGGCGCTGGCGGCACGAGCCACCGCGGCCTCGAGTTCGGCGACCAGTTCGTCCGCCCGCCCGCCCATCGCCTGCTCAAGCGCGGCCTTGCTGCGCTCACCCAGGCTGGCGGCGATCTCACCGATTGCGGCATCGGACTGGCGGGCGAGGTCTGTGGCCGAATCGCGCGCGGCCCCGGCCAGCCGCTCGATCGCCGATTGCAGCGTCGCCTGGACGTGCGCGGACAGCGCTTCACTTTCGCTGCGCGCCTGGGCGATGTCATCGCGCATCCCGGCAAGGTGCGCGCGCTGAGCAAGGCTCTTTTCCTCCAGCCCGCCGTGCAGCGTGGCGAGTTCGCCGGTGGCTTCGGTCAGCCCGCTGCGTGTGGCGATGACATAGTCCGACAGCGCCTGGCCGCGGCTTCCCGCGTCGCCCAGCGCCTCGCGCATCGCCAGGACCGATCTTTCGAGCCCCTTGAGGCGGTCCTCGGCCCCGCTGAGTGCATCGGGGAGTTGCTGGCGGGTGTGGTCGGCGCTTGCCTGGATGAGTTCGAGCAGGCGGACGCTGCCATCGGTCAGTCCGGCGATCGCCTGGTCGGTCCCGGCCAGCGCCTCGCGGCTGGCGATCAACCGTTCGGCAAGCACTGCCAGCCCGTTGTCGAGCCTGGCGGTCACGTCGTCGCCGTGCGCGCCAAGGGTGTGCATGGTCTCGCCGAACGCGCCCAGGCGCTCGCCGATCAGCGCGGCGTGTTCGGCAATCGCGCTGGATTGTTCAAGATGCCGCTCGCGCTGGGTGCGGATCGCGGTGTCGATTTCAGCAAAGCGGTTGCGCAGGCTTTCGACCGCGCTGCGCCCGGCGATCTCCAGTTCGGCGCGGCGCGAGAGGATCTCGCTACCCAGCTCCTCGGAGCGCGCAGCCAGCGAGCTGTGAAGTTCGGTGATTGCTTCGCCCAATTCGGCGCGGCGCGCTTCGGCGGCGGAAAGCGCCTCGCCATCGATCCGCGCGATCTCGTCCCACGCGCCTTGCGCCTGGAGCGACAGCGCCGAAACGTGGCCGCGCCAGGTTTCGATTGCGGACTGCTCGCTGTCGCGCAAGGCCGACGAGAGCGTGCCGCCTTCTTCGCGCAGCGCTGCAATCCGATTGCGCTGGGCTTTGGTTGCCTCAGCCTCATGCCGGGCAGTCGCCAAACGCGCGATCTCGAGTTCTTCACCGAGTGCGCCCGCCCGCCCGCGCAAAGCGGACAGGGCCGCCGTCTCGTCGGCATCAAGGCGCTGGCGGAATTCATCGCCGCTCTCAGCCATCGCAGCGAAGTGCTGTTTGGCAACTGCGGCAAGATGCTCGGCCTGACGGGTGAAGCCTTCGACTGCGGTACTGACCTGATCGCGCACCGCGGCGGCCTGGCGTTCGCTAGCCTGGCCGAATTCGTTGAGGCGGTGGAACCCGTTGGCCAGGTCCTGCAATTGCAGGTGCGCGGTGCGCCCGGCGTTGCCGATGTTGTTGGTCACGTCCTTGGCGGCGTTGGCGATCACCGGAAGCTGGCCACGCAGCTTATCCATGTTTTCGACCGCACTGGCCGAAACCCCGCCGATCGCATCGATCTGAGCACCATTGGTCTGGATCAATCCGGCCAGCCGCTCGGCGTTCTGGCTCAATCGCTCGACCGCGATCCGCCCCAGCGCCTCGAGGTCGCGGCTTTGCGCGGCGACGAAATCGCGGGCCAGCGAAAGTTCGCCGTTGACCGCTACCAGGCGGGTTTCGAGCGCCGCCGATTCCTCGCGCAGCGCTCGCGCGACATCGGTGAAACGCACCGCCTCGCGCCGGTTGGAGCGGACGAACAGGGTCAGCGCGGACAGGATCAAGATCACCGGCAGCGACCACGTCGCCAGCCACTGTGCCCACTGTGCGGGCGGCGCTCCGGCGCGTATCGCAGCCCAGTTGGCGAACCCGAAAAATCCCGTCCAGCCAAGCGCCAGCGCCGCCGCAAAAATGGGTACGCCCCAGTTGTTTCGCGCCAGCGGTTCAGGCTCGTCCCACTGGACCGGATCGGGAACCGCCTCCCACCCGGCCTGCTCTTCGACCGCCTGGTCGAGTACCAAAACGTCGTTCGATTCCGGCGCGCCGGGCTCGAGCGATACGATGCGTGGGTTCCCCGTCATGCGAGGAAGGTATCATAAACCGTTGCAATATAAACCCCGCCTTAACTGTGGTGCCCCTAGGGCTTGGCGATGGCTTATGAAGGCGGGGCACTCGACGCGACCATCGCTGCCGCCGCAGGCGGCGACGAGGCGCTTTATCGCGAATTGCGCGGGGCGTTTCTCGACAGTTCCGAACGCCAGCTCGATCTGCTGCGCCGCGCCCGCTGCGATGGCAACTGGCGGATCGCGGCGCTGCGCCTCAAGGGCCTGGCATCCAGCTTTCACGACGAAAGCCTGCTCGCGCTGGCCGACGAGGCATCCGACACTGCGCCCGGCGAGCCGACCGTCTTGCGCCGCATCGACGCTCATCTGAAGATTCTTGCGTTGACGCTCTGACCCAAGTGCCGCGCGGTTTAGCGTGCGGCTGGCTGGCCTATTCCCGGCAATGCCGCTAGAGTTCCCCAAATAACAACGGGAGCATGCGGGTGCGGGTCGCCTTGCTGTCAACTCTGGAACCGAGCACTGACGATGCAAGCACCCCGCGCGGGCTGCTGCGGCTGGGGGGGCGCAGCATCGCCCATCACCAGCTCGCCACCGCACTCACGCTGGGCTGCGATCGGGTGATCTGCCTCGCCGACGGCCTGCCCGGCGAAGTGATCGCGCTCCAGCACGCTGCCGAACGCGCCGGGGCGAGCTTTCAGGTTACCGGCGATGGTCGCGCAGTTGCCCAACTGGTCAAGCCCGACGACGAGTTACTGGTCTTTTCCGACGGTCTGGTCACCGCGCCCGAAGCGGTGAGTACGCTGCTTGGCGGACGCAGCGGGGTGGTCGTCCAGCCGGTCGAGAGCGGGCTGGCTGCGGGGTATGAACGGATCGATCTCAACCACGCCGGAGGCGGCGTGATGCGCCTGTCCGGGCGGCTGGCCGCTGGGCTTGCCGACTTGCCGGGCGAATGGAATCCAGTCTCGGCGCTGCTGCGGATCGCGGTTCAGTCGTCGCTGCGCCAGGTGGTGCTGCCGCAGGCGCTGATCGATAACGGGCGCTGGGCACTGGTCCGGACCGATAGCGAAGCCCACCGGCTCGAACCCCACTGGTTGCGCCAGCACACCGCGAAACGCGATGGCAACGGGCCGGGGCGCTGGCTTGCCGCATGGTTGGTCGAGCGGCTCGGACCGACGCTGCTTCACGCCGGAACCGGGCCGCATATCGTTTCGCTAGGCGCCGCAGCGCTCGCGCTGCTGGCGCTGGGCAGCGCCTGGTTTGGGGCCTATGCCGCAGCCTTTGCCGGGCTGGGGATCGCCTGGCTGGTGCGGCGATCTGCGGCTATTCTGGCGCGGGTCCATGGCGAGCGATCTTTGGGAGCATCGCGTTGGCTCGATCCCGAAACCGGGTTCGGCGTGCTGCTCGACCTGGGCTTCGGGGCGGTTGCGGCATGGCGCCTGGCCGCGACGCATCCGGTTGCGAACGCGTATGTCGTGGGCGGATTCGTGGCACTTGTCCTGGTTGGGCTGCTGCGGCTTCTGCCGCCGCTGTTCGCAGGTGCGAAATGGTCCGGATGGCTTGAAGACCGGCTGGTGCTCGCATTGGTTCTGGGCGCGGCCAGCCTGACTTCGGTGTTCGGGCTGGCCCTGATGGGCGCCAGTCTCGCGTTGCTTGCCTTTGGCCTGATCGCGGCGCACGAAGCGCACAACGCGCCGGTCGAACCCGCGACCGGGAGCGAAGGTGCGGCCGAGCGGCTAACACGCTCTTAACCCTGAACCGTTAGGGCCTGATCGCATGAATAATCCCGCGTTCTCGTTGCCCGAAGGCCCTGACGACACTTGGTGCGTGGAAAGCCTGTTCGGCGACGAATTGGCCGTGGCCGACAGGGCCCAGGCCAACGTCGGCCCGATTCTGCTTCACTTGCTCGGCAACGATGATCACGCCCTGTTCAGCGACCGGATCGTCGCCCAGGTCCGCGCCCAGATCGAAGACCTTGCGCGCCAGCTGGCGCTTTCGCTGGAACAGGCGATGGGGCACAAGGATGCGCGCAAGCAGGCGGACGAAACCGCGCCGCTGCTTGCCGCTGCGCTCATAGCCAGTCCGGCGATGCTGGCGCATGCCCACGCCCTCGCGCTCGAGGCCCAGTTGGCCGAGCGGCTGGGGGCGCGGCTGTCGCTCGATGCGGTGCTTTCGCCGCTGCTTCAGGCGCTGATCGCCTCGCCCGATCCCAATACGTCGGCGACCGCGATGGCGCTGCTCGCAGCACAGGCCCGGTTCGTCCAGGCGCAGCGCCGCGGCGAGTTGCCATTGGCCGAATTGCCCGGCGACCTGCTCCACACTGCGCTACTGATCCTGCGCGAACACGGCGCGGGCGACGATCCGGCGCGCGAGCGCATCGCCGCGGTGCTGGAAACCGCGATCCGCGGCAATTTCGACGAGGCCGCCAACCGCCTCGGTCTGCTCCACCGCCTGATCGCCGGAATGGGCGGCGGGGTCATCGCCGCGCTCGATGTCGGCCATGCCGGGGTCGCGCTGTTCGCCACCGCGCTGGGGCTGTGCGCGGGACTCGATCGCGATTCCGCGGTACTCGCCACCTCCGAAGCGCAACTGCCGCGGCTGGCGCTGGCGTTGCTGGCCAGCGGGGTCAGGCCCGCCGCGGTCGAGCAGCAGTTCTTCGCGTTGCACCCCGAAGTCACCCTGCCCGAGGGCTTCGAGACCCTGAGCGCCGACCGCGCCGCAGCCTTGCTCGCCGGTTCGGGCGGGTTCGCGGGTAACTGAGACCATGGCGCCCGGCGCCGTAATCGTCGCGCGCGGGCGCTGCGAGGGCAGCGATCTGCTCGCGGTGGCCGACGAGGCGCTGGCCGCGCTCCAGCGTGCATGCGGCGGTGCGGTCCCCGGTCAGCTGGCAATCCCGGCGCTGCTCGAACTGACCCGCAAGGCGTGGCATTACCGGATGAAGTTGGCGCGGGTGTTCCAGGCGCAGGACGGCGAGAACGCGGTCAGCGCGTGGGTTGAAATCACCCCCGACGACGATGGCCTCGCGCTCGCGCTGAGCAACTGGCGGGTGTCCCCGCTGGCTCCGGCGATCACCACCGAATTTGCCGCGAGCGACGCGGATGAGGGCGCAATTCTGGCGCAGGTTGCAGACCTCCACGCCCGGCTCGATGCGCGCCAGGCGGTGCTGGCGGCGGGACGTTCGAGCGCGCCGCTGGAACCGCTGGCCGCCGCGATGCGCGACGGGTTCGGGCACCCGTGGACCGATTTCGTCACGCTGCCCGGGATCAGTCACCGCCAGCCGATGCATTGGCGCCTGATCGACGGGGTCGAAGTGACCCTCGCCGGGCACGCCGCGCGGTGGCAGGCTCGGCTTGTGCCGGTGCCGGGCGACGGCGCTGCGGGCGGGTTCGACCTCTATCTCGTCCCGGTGTCGATTGAAGCGGTGCCAGCCGGCGATGTTGAAGTGAGCGTCGGCGAAGCGGTGCCCGATGCACTCGACGGGGTGCTCGGCCGCGATCTGGCCCCGGCGCTGCGCCAGCCGATCAACCGGATCATCGCCAACGCCGAAACCATTCGCACCCGCCTGGCCGGTCCGCTGGCCGACGAATACGCCAACTACGCCGCCGACATCGCCGAAGCTGCGCGCCATCTGCTCGGGCTGGTTGAGGATCTGGCCGATCTTGATGCGATCGAAGCGCCCGGTTTCGCGCCGATCGCCGATGCCATCGACCTGGCCGACGCCGCGCGCCGCGCCGCGGGTATCCTGGGGGTGCGCGCAAGCGAACGGGGCATCACGATTGAGGTGCCGGGCGAGGGCGAATCCATGCCAGCCGTGGGCGAATGGCGCCGGGTGCTGCAGGTGCTGCTCAATTTGCTCGGCAATGCCCTGCGCTATGCCCCCGAAGGATCGACGGTGCGGGTGACCGTGGCTGCGCATGGCAATCGCGCTGCGGTGACGGTGGCCGACGAGGGTGCCGGGTTGTCGCCGCAGCAGCAGGCCAAAGTGTTCGACAAGTTCGAACGCCTGGGCCGCAGCGGCGACGGCGGCAGCGGCCTGGGCCTGTATATCTCGCGCCGCCTGGCGCGCGCGATGGGCGGCGAGCTGACCGTGGGTGGCGCGCCGGGTGAGGGCGCGCGGTTCACGCTGGAGTTGCCGGGGGGCTGATTAAGCCCGCCGTCGCGCCCACCAGATCAACACCCCGCCGACCGCAGCGGTGATCAGCCCGTAAAGGATCCACTGGTCTTGCGCGAGCATGAAGCTTTCGGCCGGCCACATGATGACCCCTGCGCCCTGGAGCGCCCAGAACAAGCCGCTGAACACCAGCAGGCCGCCGAGAATCTGAAGGATAAGTTTCACGGCGTGATCACCTTTTGTCGATCGCGACATAGTCGCGTTGGATGGGACCGGTGTAGAGCTGGCGCGGACGGCCGATCTTCTGGCCGGGGTCGGAAATCATCTCGTTCCACTGCGCGACCCAGCCGACGGTGCGCGCCAGCGCGAATAGCGCGGTGAACATCGTGGTCGGGAAGCCGATCGCCGAAAGGATCACGCCCGAATAGAAATCGACGTTGGGGAACAGCTTTTTCTCGATGAAATAGGGATCGTTGAGCGCCATTTCCTCAAGCTGGATCGCCACCTCGAACACCGGGTTGGTGACCTTGAGCGATTCGAACACCTCACGCACCGTCTGCTGCATCACCGTCGCGCGCGGATCGTAGTTCTTGTACACGCGGTGGCCGAAGCCCATCAGGCGGAACGGATCGTTCTTGTCCTTGGCGCGTGCGATATATTCGGGGATCCGTTCGGGCCGCCCGATTTCGCGCAGCATGTTGAGCGCGGCTTCGTTCGCCCCGCCATGCGCCGGGCCCCAAAGACACGCAATGCCAGCCGC
>JANMPV010000187.1:0-7697 GCA_031370045.1 Novosphingobium sp.
TCACCGGCCCATGCCTGCAATCTGGTCGAAAATCTCCACGGTGAAATCCTGGACCAGCGCGAACATCGAAGCTCCGAACAGCACCAGCATCACCGCGATTACCGCCAGCTTGGGGACGAACGTCAGCGTTTGCTCGTTGACCGAAGTCGCCGCCTGGATCACGCCGACGATCAGTCCAACCGCGAGGCTGGCGAGCAGTACCGGCGCGGTGACCAGCGCGGTCACCCACAACATCCGGTCGGCCAGCCCGAGCAGGGAGGCGGTGTCATCCATTACGCAAAACTTGCCGCGAGGCTGCCCATCAGCAGAGCCCAGCCATCGACCAGCACGAACAGCAGCAGCTTGAACGGCAGCGAGACGATGGTCGGGCTCATCATCATCATCCCCAGGCTCATCAGCACCGAGGCGACGACGAGGTCGATCACCACGAACGGCAGGAACAGCATGAAGCCGATCTGGAACGCGGTCTTGAGTTCGCTGGTGACGAATGCGGGGAGCAGGATCGTGAACGGCACATCGGCGCTGGCGGCAAACTTGGGCGCTTTGGCCATCGCGGCGAACATGCTCAGGTCGTGCTCGCGGGTCTGGCGGATCATGAAGGCATGGAACTCGGCGCCGCCCGCAGCGAACGCCTGCTCGGCGTTGATCGTGCCTGCGGAATAGGGGGCGATCGCGGTGGTGTTCACCCGCTCGAGCGTCGGCCCCATCACGAACAGTGAAAGGAACAGCGACAGCCCGATTAGCACCTGGTTGGGGGGCGATTGCTGCAACCCGATCGCCTGGCGCAGGATCGACAGCACGATCAGGATCCGGGTGAAACTGGTCATCATCAGCAGCAGCGCGGGCAGGATCGTCAGCAGCCCCATCACCAGCAGCAGCTGGAGCGACAGCGTCATCCCGCCGTTCTGCCCGGCGACCTGACCGAACGCGCGGTCGAGTGCGCCGGGGATCGCGGTCTGGGCGTGGGCAAGGTTGGGGAGGAGGGTGGCGGGGAGGGCGAGCAGGACCCTTAAGCCCCTCCCCTTCAGGGGAGGGGTTGGGGGTGGGGTCTGTCGGTTTACGGGAGGTCGGGTTGGCCGGACAAGCCCCACCCCAACCTCTCCCCTCAAGGGGAGGGGCTTAGTTTTGTGCGCCTTCACGCCGCCACCTCACGCGCAGGCGCTTCGCCCAGCCGGACCAGCCCCTGGCGCGAGACCGAGACCAGAATTTCGCGGCCATGGAATTCGATCACCGCCAGCTTGAGCGTGGGCGAGAGCATCGTCATCTCGACGATCCGCGCCGACCGCGCAGTGCCTGGGGTCACCCCGAGCCGTGCCTGGAGCCGCTGGGCGAGGCGCAGGCTGCCCCAGATCGCCAGCCCGATCAGCGGCAGCAGGACCGCCAGTTTGAGCAGATACCAGCCCATCACTCGGCGCCCGTCGCGGCACCGGCGTCGCCGGTCAGCTCGACGATGCGCAAGCCGAAGCGGTTATTCTCCGCGATGATCTCGCCCCTGGCGATCAGCTTGCCGTTGACGAGGACGTCGAGCAGTTCGTCGGTCAGGCGGTCGAGCATGACCACGCTGTCCTCGTTCAGCGAAAGCACGTCCTTGAGGCGCATTTCGGTGCGGCCCAGTTCGACCGAGAGGCGAACCCCGACATCCTTGAGGAGGTCGTAGCTGCGGGTGTGGATGGTCATTGGGGTGGATCCTTCAGGCGATCTGGGAAATCTGGAGCGCGGCACGATCGTCGAGTTCGCCGACGGAACCGTGGGCGATGGTTCGGGTGCCGATCCGCAGCGGAACGCGGCGCGCCACCGCAACCGGGAGCACAGAACCAACCTCGAGCGCGGCGAGTATGGAAACGCCGACGTCGAGTTCGACCAGCACCGCGCGCAGTTCGAGCGGAACGTCGGCGAATGGTTCGGCGGCGGGGTTGGCGGCGGTTGGGACCATGCTGCGCGGAGCGGCTCCGCCGTCGCCGAGCAACGTGCCCAGCGCGGCGGGCGGGGCGGCAAGGGTGAAGCACCAGTTTTCCAGCGCGCGGTCGCCGGTAACCGCGAAATCGAGCACCGCAACCCGGGTTTCGGGCGCGAACGGAGCCAGCCGGGCGAGGCTGCCGTCGCGGCGCAGGGTGCGCAGGTCGCACCCGTTGAGCGCGGCGGCGATCCGTTCGGCGAGCACACGCTCGATCCGCTGGACCAGGATTTCGCACGACGCCGGGAACGCCGCAGGCAGTGGATCGGGCACCGCGCCGCGTCCGCCGAATGCGCGGTCGATCAGGCTGAACACTGCAGGCGCGCCGATCGAGAGCAACACCGGATGGTCCGCCGCGCCGACCGCCAGCAGGCTGTTGGCGGCAAGCGCGCCGACCGTGCTTTCCAGCTCGCGCGCGGCACATTCGGACACCGCGCCGCAAGTGATCGCGGGCTGGATCGATCCGTGCCACGGTGCCAGCGCAGTGGGCAGCGCTTCGCCGAGCCGACCACCGAACCGCGCAAAGGCGGGCAGCGGATCGGCTGTCGGAGCCTGTCGCAACAGGGCTTCGCAATGCTGCGCGGCGGCGCGCTCGGCGGTGAACTCGCGCTGGGGTTTCACTGGACCACCAGCGTCTTGAAATAGACCGCATCGACTCCGCCGAAGCCTTCGGTGCGGGTCAGCACCTGGTTGATCGCGGTGGTCAGGCGCTTTTGCAGACGAGCCTTGCCGGGGATCGTGCTGACATCCTCCTCGGGCGTGTCGGCGAGCACCGCGAGCAGTTCCGAACGGATCGCCAGCTCGTGCTTCTTGACCCACATCACCACCCGTCCGTCGCGCCGGGTCGAGGTGGCCAGGCTGACCTGGACCAGCGAATCCGAATTGCGCAAGTTCGAGGTGAAGTCCTCGCCAAAGCTGTAGTAGATCGTGCGATAGGCGCTTCCGCCTTCGCCCTCGACCTCGGCGGCGCCCGCGCCTTCGCCGCCTTCCGCGGCTGGCGGGGCATAGGGGTCTTCCTCGCCCTTGCGGATCAGCTTGGGGAGGTCCTTTTCCTTCTCGGCGGATTCGCCCTGCCCGCCGAGCATGCCCGCCTGAACCATCGCGAACGTGCCGCCCCCACCCGCGCCGATCAGCACCAGCGCGCCCAGCGCTTTGACCACCAGGCCCTTGCCCTTTTTCTTGGGCTTGGCCGGCTTTTCTGCCTTGTCACTCATCGAAAACCCCCGGTTGAAACTGGCGTTAGGCGAAGATGCCGCTGCGGCCTTGCTGGCGCGGAGCGGAGCGATGCGGTGGCGGCGGATCGCCGCGCTGACGTGAGGTCTCGCGCTCGCCGGATCGCGCGTTCGAGCGCGATTGGCCCGCCAGGTCTTCGCTTGCCGCAGTGCTGCCGCCATGGCGCAACGAGCCCTGATCGCCGCTCGGGCGGGTCATGTCGCCCGGGCTTGATGTCGCGCCCGGCGCGACCGCAGCGTTCACCGCGCGCGCAAAATCGGGATCGGGGCTGGCCATGGTCACCGTCAGTCCATCGTCGGCGGAGCGAAACCGCAGCGAGACCGCGCCGAAATCATCGTGGTGCAGAGTCATTGTGGCGGGTTGGGCGCCGGCCAGATCGCGCGCGTCGATCAAGCGATCGACCATTGCCGCAAAGTCATGCCGCGCCATGGTGGGTGTCGCGGCTGGAGTAGGCGAGGCAGTTGCCTGGGGCGTGGAAGTCGGTTCGCCGTCGGTGAGAGCGGCGGCCAGCGGGGACTGCAGTTCGACCGACGGGCGGCGGTCGGTGAGGATATCGGCGAGCGGGCGCAGCAGCGCCACCGGTGGTTCCGCACCGGTCTCGCCGGTTCCCTGCTCGAAGATCGCAATCTCGGGCCGAGAAGAGCGTACCGGACGTTCGGGATTGCCGCGCGCCGCCAGCGCGACACTGGCGCGCGCAGCGGCTTGTTCGGGCAGCACCGGCGGAGCGGCGGGCGGGCCGGGTTCGGTGGTGCGGGCGTCGTATTCGATCAAAGCGCGGAATGCGGCATGCGCGGGCAGGGCGACGGCCAGCTTCGTGACCGGTCGCGCGGTGTCTGGCTTGGTGGGCTTGTCGTCCGGCTTCCCGGGTACGCTCACTCCAGCTTGCGCTGGCGCTGGTGACAGGGCGGCGATGAGGACTGCCGCTAGTGTCGGAGACCCGGGCGAGCTCGCGGTGGCTGAAGCGGCGGCGAATTTCGCGTTGCTGCGGACGGTGGCCGAATGGGGTATCAAAGCCTTTGGTGGAGCTGGAACGGGAGCCGGTACCGTTGCAGATCCGTCTTTCTCGACTGGCCCGACGGCGAGGATCGCAGGCTCCAGCACCGCAATGGGCAACACCACCGATGGGGTGAATGCCTGGACCAGCATCGCAGGATCGTCTGGTTGGCTGATGTCAGCCGCAACCGGCTCGGACTTGTCCACCTCAACTTCTGCACCGTCCGGCAAGAGCTTGCCGCTCTCCGGCAACGGCGCGTGGCGCGTGTCGGGCAGTTTTGCCGGTGCGCCTGCGGCGCTCGCGCCCAACGCTCCGAGCAGCGTGGCGAATGCATCTGCGCCATCCCCCGGTTTCGCGCCGTCTTCCGTCGAGGCCGGGCCACCCGCGAGGGTGGGAGGGGCAATCGGGGAAAGCGACAGGCTGAACATCGGGGAAACCTCGCGAAACGGGACATCGGTCATTATTCAAGACCCGTGCCAACTGCCCTGCGCGCGCCGATGATCGGGACCACGCGGCGCGACGCCGCCGCTCGGGCCTCGCGAACCGCACGCTCTGCCACTGCGGCGCGGCGGCGCTCGGCCTGGGCGAGATCGGCCTGCTTGCGGTTCGCGACCGCGCGGGCCTGACCGGCGTCGCTGCGGGTGGTATCGGAAACCTGGCGCAGGCCTCTGGCGAAGCGCACCAGTTGTTGCAGCGCGAGCGCGTCGGGTGCGTCGTCGCGGGTCGCGTAGTGGGTCGCCAGGCCATCGGCGCGGTCGGCCAGCGCAACGAGCTGGGCGAGCGTCCCCTCGGCCTGCGCGGCGTCGATCGCGGCGACCTGCTTGGCCATCGCGCGGACCCGTTCGAGCCGCTGAAGGCGGCTTAGGCGGTGGCGATCACTCGGCATGACCAAGCACCTGGCGCAGCGCGTCGAGGCTTTCGGCGAAGCGCACCGTGCGGTCTTGCGGCTGGCCCAGGAAGCCGGTCAGCGCCGCGTGCATGGCGATCGCCCGATCGAGCTGGGGATCGCTCCCGGCGCGATAGGCGCCCATCAAAAGAAGGTCGCGATTCGCCTCGTAACTGGCAGACAATGCGCGGAATTCGCGCGCGAGTGCCTGGTGTTCGAGGCTGGCGATATCGTTCATGACCCGGCTTAGCGACGCGGCGATGTCGATCGCGGGATATTGCCCGCGCTGGGCCAGATCGCGGCTGAGCACGACGTGCCCGTCGAGGATCGCACGCGCGGTGTCGACCACCGGATCGTCGTGATTGTCGCCGTCGGCAAGCACGGTGTAGAGCCCGGTGATCGAGCCGCCGCTGGCACCCGAGTTGCCCGCGCGCTCGACCAGCTTGGTGATTGTCGCCAGCGCCGAGGGGGGATAGCCGCGCGCCGCGCCGGGTTCGCCGAGCAGCAGCCCGATCTCGCGCGCGGCGTGGGCGACACGGGTCAGGCTGTCCATGATCAGCAATACGCGTTTGCCCTGCGCGCGGAAGTGTTCGGCCAGGCTGGTGGCGAGCAGCGCTCCGCGCAGGCGCAAGTTGGGGGCGTGATCGGCGGGGACTGCGACAATCGCGGTGCGCTCGCGGGCCTCTGCGCCCATGTGACGCTCGACGAAATCGGAGACCTCGCGCGCGCGCTCGCCGATCAGCCCGACGACCACGATCTCGGCTTCGGCGCCGCAAACGATCATGTTGAGCAGAACCGACTTGCCAACCCCCGATCCGGCGATGATCCCGGCACGCTGGCCGACCCCCAGCGTGGTCAGCGCGTCGATTGCGCGGACTCCCACCTCGAAGCGTTCGCGCACCGGGCTGCGATCGAGCGCGCCGCCCCGCTGGCCCCCGGCGGGCCACCAGATCTGGCTGCGCACCGGCGCGCCACCGTCGATCGGGAGGCCTTCGCCATCGACCGCGCGGCCCAGATAGGCCTCGCCCACAGTCAGCATTCCGGGGCGCCCCTCGGGTCGGACCCGCGCGCCGGGGCGCAGCATGACGGTGTCGCCGAGCAGCATCATCAAAGTGCGGCCATTGCGAAAGCCGATTGCCTCTGCCGCGATCCCGTCGCCCGCGCCATGCGCGACGCGGCATAGCGAGCCGACCGGCACCGCCAGCCCGCTGACTTCCAGCAAGCCGCCGTCGCACGCCGTGACCAGTCCAAAGCGCGCAGGTGCCAGATCGATCGGCGTGCCGTCCATCCGGTTGAGCAGCGGCCCGAACACGGTCAGCATCGGGCGAGCGCCTCGGCGATGGCGCGGTGCCACTGGCCGGGTCCATCCTCGATCCCGCCGCTCTGGGTCTCCATCCGCAACGCCCCGCGCGGCAACGCCGGATCGGGCTTGACCGCCAGACCTTTGGGCAGGCGTGCGTCGATCAGCGCAAGGTCGTCGGGGTGGAGGCGGAGCAAGCGGTCATCGTCGGCCCGGGCCAGCATCCCTGCGGCGTGCGCGACACGCCTCGCCAGCGCCTCTGGATCGAGCGCGAGCGGAGCGATTGCGGCCTCGCACAGCGCGCTAACCGTTTCGTGGAGACGCTGGCGCAACGCTTCTTCCTGCGCGCCATCGAGTCGGACGAAAGCCAGTTCGATCCGGCCCAACGCTGCGGCCTGCGTGTCGGCGCGGACCTGGGCCTCGGCCTCGGCGGTCGTGGCACCTGCGGAGAAGCCTTCGGCCCAGGCGGCGGAAAGCGGGTCTTCGACAGCAGCAGGAGGAGGCACCGCCTTGGCCATCGGCGTAAACCGCCGATCGGCAGCAAACCCCCCGCTCACCGCAATCGCCGCCGCCGCAATCCTAGACATAGTCGTCGCCGCCGCTCGATCCGAAGACGATTGTGCCCTCGGCCGCGAGCCGCCGCGCCGCGGCGACGATCGTGCGCTGCGCGGTTTCGACTTCGGCCAGCTTGAGCCGTCCGCGCCCGGCAATCTCGTCCTTCACGCCATCGGCGGCACGGCTCGACATCGCGCCGAAGAACAGTTCGCGCTGCTCCTCGGAGATTCCCTTCAACGCGTCGATCAGAACCTCACTCTCGACCTCGCGCAGCAGCGCACCCATTGCCTGGGCATCGAGCGTGAACAGGTGCTCGAACTTGAACATCTCGTTCTCGATTGCCCTGGCGAGTTGCTTGTCACGCTTGAGCAAGGCCGGCATGACCAGCGTCTCGGTTTGTTTGCCGGCCCGGTTGATAATCTCCGCGGCCTCGCGCGGGCCGCCGATGCTTAGCGAGGCGGCACCATGGATTTCGCCGATCCGCGACGCGAGCACGTCCTCGAGCATGGCCAGCGCCTCGGGCATGACCGGGCCGAGCGTGGCGACGCGGTGGACAATTTCAGCCTGGGCGTCGGCCGGCAAGCCATGGAGCACTTGCGCGGCGGTCGTCGGGTCAAGCTGGACCAGCAGAACTGCGATTGCCTGCGGATGCTCGCCGCGCAGCAGTTGCACCAGCACGCGCGGCGACAGCCAGCGGGCGAGTTCGAGCGCGGAGGGTTCGGGCGAGTGGCCGGGAAGGATACGCTGGATCAGCCCATCGGCCTTCACCTCGCCC
>JANMPV010000167.1:0-3177 GCA_031370045.1 Novosphingobium sp.
CCAGCCCGGTGAGACGCCGTTCGACGCAGCCCCGGCTCGCCTCGCGCGACCCCCGCGGCGCCGCGCGGGTCCGGGCCGCTGCGCCTAGCGCGGCGGCCCGCGCGGGGTCATCGGCCAGCTGGACAATGGCCGCTGCCAGCGCGTCGGCATCGCCCGGCGGGATCGCCAGTCCACAGCCTTCGACTTCGTCGTACAATCCGGTGCCGGGCAGCGTGGTGGCGATCACCGGGCGACCGGACAGCATCATGTTGGTCAATTTCGACGGCAGCACCAGATCGGCGGCGGCATCGACCTGGGGCAGCAGGTGAATCGCGGCAAGTTCGAGGAGTTCCATCAGCCGCGCGGCGGGCTGGAGCGAATGGAACCGAACATTGGCGAGGCCATCGGCCTGCGCTTTCAGCCGCGCCAGCTCGGGCCCCTCGCCGCAGGTCACGAACACCAGATCGTCGCGGTGCGCCAGCCGCCGAGCCGCCTCGACGATCAGCCCCGCGCCTTGTTTCGCGCCGATGTTGCCCGAGTAGAGCACCACCTGTCGCGACCCCAGGTGCCACTCATCGCGAAAACCCGGCTGGGTCGATGCGCCCGGCACGGCATTGGCCCAGTTGCGCAGTTCATAGGTGCGCTCGGGGGCTACCCCTTTTTCGATCAGCCGCACGACCATCTGCGGGCTGATCGACGAAACCATGTCGGCCCAACGCAGCACCGTGCGTTCTGCGCCGAGCAGGATTCGCGACAGGCGGGAGCCCTTGACCATGCCGGTGGCGAACGCGGCATCGACCTCGAAATCCTGGATATGCAGCCACAGCTTGGCGCCGCCTAGCGTTGCGCCCAGCCTGGCCGGCAGCGCGCTCATGATCGAGGGCGCGATGCACAGCACCGCGTCGGGGCGGTGGCGTAGCGCGCGCCACGCCACGAGCGGCAGTGCCGTCATCGCAAAGCTGAAATGATGGAGCACCCGATTGATGCCGCCGGGCACGCGCGGAATGTAGTGCCAGCAGCGGGTCACCCCGACGCCATTTTCCTGCGCCTTCCTCCAGGCGAATCGGCGAAATCCGGGATAGCTGCGCCATTGCGGATAATAAGGCCGCCCGGCAATTACCTCGACCCGATGGCCGCAGCCTGCGAGGTATTCTGCAAGCTCGGAGGTGTAGGGTCCGATCCCGATCGGCTCGGGCGCGTAGTTGAGCCCGACGATCAGGACTTTCAATCGCCGGACCTCAGTTCTTCTTGGGAACCGAGAAGCTGCCACTGACCCGGCCGCTGCGGCCTGAACTGGTGGTCCCCAGTGCCGAGGAAGAGCCTCCGGCACGGCCGTCGACGCTCGATACGCCGCTGTTGAGATCGATCACCAGCCGTCCGCCGTTGAGCGTGTCGCTGCCGCGGCGCAGGCCGACGTTGCCGACCATGGTGATGATCCGGCGATTGAAATCATAGATTGCAACATCGCCGCGCGCGCTTTCATTGCCGCGATCGACCCGCACCCCACCGGTGGCGTCGATACGCTGGATCGCAAGGCTTCCGGAGTTGGTATAGGCGACCGTGGTCCGCGCCGCGTTGAGCTTGAGGTCGCCCTGGACGATCGCGACGTTGCCCGAGAGGACGACGCGGCTCTGGCGGTCCTGCAGTTCGATCCGGTCGGCCGAATAGTTGACCGGCTGGTTGCTGTTGAAGCCCGAGATGCCCTGTGCCTGCGCGACCCAGCTGGCCCCGGCCAGCATCGCGGCACCAACGGCGAAACCGGCGATCAGAGAGTGCAGTGCTAGGGATCGGATTGAAACCATCGTCGCGGGCTTTAACCGCTCGATCGCGGTTGGGGAAGGGTGCCGCTTCATGGCATCCGCATCCGCCCGGGAGTCATGCGCAGGCGGGCGTTGCCATCCAGCGTCACGGTCCGCGCATTGAGATCGCTGACGATCCGGTCGGCGGTAAAGGTCCCCGCAGGCACTTCGCCCGAAACCCGCCCGCGGCTCGCCATCCGCTGGTTCTGGACATCGAAATCGACATCCTGTGCGGTCATCCGATAACCGTCGGCGGTGGCGAACATCACCGGGCCGAAAATCCGCATCTGCTGCGCGTTCATGTCGTAAGCCCCCGAATTGGCCGAGAGCACCGCCGGTCCCTGGCTCAGCAGCATCCGTGCGACCATGTCGCGCATCGTCACCACCGGGTTGGCGGCGGTGTGCTGGACCGCCGATCCCGCGGTGATCGAGAACGGTCGACCCCTGTCATCCGCGCCGCGGTACATCGCACGATCGACCCGCAGGCGATCTTCGACCACCGCCACCTTGTTGCGATCGAGCAGGAAGCTGACTTCGCCGCGCGGGCTCAGCGGGCTGAACACCATGATCGCGGCGAGCACGCCGATCCCCGCAGGTAGCGCCACCGCCAAGGTGCGCACCAGCCGGTCGTGCGATCCGCCGGGGGTGGCGAAGCGGCGGCGCTTTGAGCGGATCTGGTCGGCCCGTACAGTCATTCTGGGACGGTCATGTTGGAGCGGACTCCTGGCAGGGCCATGGTCGCGGCAGCCTTACTCGTGGCTGAAGATGTCGCGATCGGCCCAGCCGGCCAGATCGAGCAGCGCGCGGGTCGGCAGGAAATCGAAGCACGCCTGGGCGAGTCCGGTGCGGCCCTCGCGCTCCAGCCGGCGAACGAAGATTTCGTGCATCGCGTGGAGATAGCGCACGTCGGACGCGGCGTATTCCTGCTGCGCGTCGCTCAGCGAATCCGCGCCCCAGTCGCTCGATTGCTGCTGCTTGGAAATTTCCTTGGCGAGCAGTTCGCGGACGATTTCCTTCAGGCCGTGGCGGTCGGTATAGGTTCGGGTCAGCTTGCTGGCGATCTTGGTGCAGAACACCGGGGTCGCCATGACGCCAAGATAGTGGTGGATCGCGGCCAGATCGAACCGCGCAAAGTGGAACAGCTTGATCCGCGCCGGATCAGCCAGCACGGCGCGCAAATTGGGTGCGGCATAGCTGCTGTTGGCGGCAAAGCGGACGAGGTGTTCGTCGCCGCGCCCATCGGCGATCTGGACCAGACACAACCGGTCGCGCGCGGTAATCAGCCACAGCGTTTCGGTATCGACGGCGACCGGACCGGGGGCGAGCACGCCGGCGGGCAGGTCTTCTTCGTGATAGTGAACGGCCATTGCAGGTTTCTTAGGAGCAATGCCGGGGAAAG
>JANMPV010000170.1:0-1844 GCA_031370045.1 Novosphingobium sp.
GAACGGGATCGTCCTGGTTGCGGTCCTGTCGTGCCTCAACTCCGGCATCTACATCACCAGCCGCGCGATGTTCGGGCTCGCCCAGAACGGCGATGCCCCGCAATCGTGTATCCGGCTGAGCAAGGCGCGCGTGCCCGCGCGGGCCATCCTGATCGCCAGCCTGTTCAGCTATGGCGCGCTCGCCGCCTCGGTGCTGTCACCCGACAAGGTGTTCAATTTCCTGGTCAATTCCTCGGGCGCAATCTTGCTGTTCATCTATTTGTTGATCGCCTGGGCGCAGCTGCGGCTGCGCGCCCGGTTTGAGGCCGAGGCCCCGGGGGAACTCAAGCTCAAGATGTGGTTCCACCCTTATGGCACTTGGGCGGCGATGGCAGGAATGGTCGGGGTGCTGGTGCTAATGGGTCTCTCGCCCAGCCACAGCATCGAGCTGTGGACGAGCGTATTGGTGGCCGCAGGCGTCATGGCCGCGTGGTGGATTGCCCGGCGATTGCGCCGCATCCCCGCCGCCGTCTGAGCGATCGAGCGTGGCGCGATGGAAATTTTCCGATCGCGACATTCTTTTCAATCGCAAGGACGCGCCGGATCGCGGATGAGCGGACAACAGCAGGAACCGGGTTGGGAGCCTTGGCGTGAAACTTGAAAACGATCAGCTGGCCGCCTTCTGGATGCCGTTCACAGCAAATCGCGCGTTCAAGCAAACCCCCCGCCTGCTCGCCTCGGCCAGCGACATGCACTATACCAGCAGCGACGGTCGCAAGATCCTCGATGGCACCGCCGGGCTGTGGTGCGTCAACGCCGGGCATTGCCGCGCGCCCATAGTGGAGGCGATCCGCAAGACCGCCGGCGAGCTCGATTTCGGCCCCACGTTTCAGCTCGCCCACCCGCTCGCGTTCGAACTCGCCTCACGGCTTGCTGCGCTTATGCCCGTGGGACTGGACCGGATTTTCTTCACCAATTCGGGATCGGAGTCGGTCGATACCGCGCTCAAGATCGCGCTCGCCTATCAGCGCGCGCGCGGCGAAGGCACGCGAACCCGGCTGATCGGGCGCGAACGCGGCTATCACGGGGTCGGATTCGGCGGGATTTCGGTGGGCGGGATCGTCAACAACCGCCGCCAGTTCGGAACGCTGCTGGCGGGTGTCGATCACCTGCCGCACACCCACAGCATCGCGCACAACGCCTTCACCCGCGGGCAACCGGCGTGGGGCGGGCATCTGGCGGATGAGCTGGAACGGATCGTCGCGCTGCACGGTGCCGAGACGATCGCGGCCGTCATCGTCGAACCGATGGCGGGATCAACTGGCGTGCTGGTTCCGCCCCTCGGCTACCTCGAAAAGCTCCGCGCGATTTGCTCCAGGCACGGCATCGTCCTGATTTTCGATGAGGTTATCACCGCGTTCGGCCGGATCGGCGGGGCGACTGCGGCGGGCACCTTGGGCGTCACGCCCGATCTCATCACCATGGCCAAAGGCCTGACCAACGCCGCCGTACCGATGGGCGCGGTCGCGGTCAGCCGGACGATCCACGATGCGGTCGTGGAAGGCAGTCCGGACGGGATCGAGCTGTTCCACGGCTATACCTATTCGGGCCACCCGCTCGCCGCCGCCGCCGGCCTCGCTACGCTCGATCTCTACAAGTCCGAGGGCATCTGGGATCATGCCGCCTCGCTCCATGGCTATTGGGAAGCGGCCGTCCACAGCCTCAAGGGCAAGCGCCACATCATCGACATCCGCAACATGGGGATCGTCGCCGCGATCGAGCTTGAAGCCCACCCCGGCGGCGTCGGCAAACGCGGGATGCAACTGTTCCACAAATGCTTCGACAACGGGCTGCTGGTGAGGGCG
>JANMPV010000173.1:0-2598 GCA_031370045.1 Novosphingobium sp.
CGAAAGAAAGAACGGTGCTTCGACAAGCTCAGCACGAGCGGTGTTGAGGGTGATGTAGTGGGTCTGTCGGGCGATTGCCAGTCAGACTGCTAGGTCGGCTTCCAAGTCATGTCCGTCCGGTTCGTCATCGCCAACTTCCCCGCCCAACGCCGCAAACGCCTCATCGACGGGTTCGAGCAACCCGGCGGCGCGCAGTTCGTCGATACCGGGCAGATCACGGCGCGATTCGAGACCGAAGTGGGTCAGAAACGCGGGTGTGGTGGCATAGATCACCGGGCGACCCGGCACCTCGCGACGTCCGGCGGCGCGGACCCAGCCCGCCTCCATCAAGACGTCGAGCGTGCCCTTGGCGGTCTGCACCCCGCGGATCGCCTCGATCTCGGCGCGGCTGACCGGCTCGTGATACGCGACGATCGCCAGAACTTCGGTGGCCGCGCGGCTGAGGCGGCGAACGTCTTCACGCTCGCGGCGCAGGAGGTGGGCGAGATCGGGCGCGGTCTGGAAGTGCCAGCGCCCGCCGCGCTCGACCAGCTCGACCCCGCGCCCCGCATAATGCCGCGCCAGTTCGACCAATGCGCCGCGGACGTCGGCATCGCCGAGATGCTTCGACAATTGCGCGGGCGTCAGCGGTTCGGTCGCCGCGAACAGCGCCGCCTCGACCGCGCGGGCCAGATCGTCGGGGAAGCTGGGCGGGTCCATCAGACCCTGAGCGCGCGCAGGCGCAGCTCGCCGAACGCCTCGTCCTGCGCCAGCTCGGCCTTGCCTTGGCGCGCCAGTTCGAGCGCGGCGACGAAGCTGGAGGCCAATGCCGAGCGTCTGAATTGAGGATCGGCGTAGGGTGGCAGGAATTCCTCGAGCGCCATCCAGTCGAGCGCCACGCCCAACATTGCCGCGACCCGCGACAGCGCACTTTCCAGCGTCATCACCGCCCGGTCGCGGACCATGTGGACCACCGGAGCGGTGCGCGCCTTGACCTGGCCATAGGCCTGGACGAGGTCGAACCACTCGCACTGCCAGGCGTTGCGCCGCTCGACCCGCAGGCCCTCCGGAGCACCGCGGGCAAACACATCGCGCCCTACCCGGTCGCGCGCCATCAGCCGCGCCCCGGCCTCGCGCATCGCGCCTAGCCGCTGGAGCCGCAGTTGCAGGCGCAGCGCAAGTTCGTCGGCGCTGGGCTCGTCCTGCTCCTCTTTCGGAAGCAGCAGCAGCGACTTGAGGTACGCCAGCCACGCCGCCATCACCAGGTAATCGGCGGCCAGCTCCAGCCGCAGCGTCGCGGCGCGCTCGACATAAGTGATGTACTGGTCGGCCAGCGCGAGGATCGAGATCCCGCGCAAATCGACCTTCTGGCGCCGCGCCAGATCGAGCAGCAGGTCGAGCGGTCCCTCCCAACCGTCGAGCTCGAGATAGAGTGCGGCGGCGTCGGTCGGCTTGGAGGCCGGGCCGTCCCACGCCTCGTCGCCCGCGAACAGGCTGGCGGAGAGAGCCGCCGTATCGATCATGCGCTGGCCAGCGCGAGCAGGCGGTCACGGGTATTGAGCAGCGCGGCCTGCGCGGCGATTTCCACGGGCGACGCGAAATCCGCGGTCCCGGCCAAGGCCCGTTCGAGCCGGGCGGCGGTCTCGGCGCGCATCGTCGGCAACGCCTGGGCAATGCCGACCATATCGTCCATCTTTGCCCAGCAATTGAGCGCAATATCGCAGCCAGCCGCGACCGCCCGCGCCGCGCGTTCGGGAACGGTGCCGCTCAGCGCCTCCATATCGAGGTCATCGGTCAGCAGCAGGCCGGAAAAGCCGATCCGTTGGCGGATGACCTCGCCGATCACGAATGGCGAGAGCGTCGCCGGATTCTCCGCATCCCACGCGGTGAACAGCAGGTGCCCGGTCATCCCGATGGCTGCGTCATTCAAGGCGCGGAACGGGGCGAGATCGGTTTCGAGTTCGGCCTCGCTGGCGGTGACCGTGGGCATCGCCTTGTGCGTATCGACCGATGTGCGGCCGTGCCCGGGCATGTGCTTGATCGTTCCGGCGACTCCCGCGCGCTCCAGTCCATCAAGCACCGCCCGCCCCAGCGCGGCAACGCGCAGCGGTTCGGACCCCAAGGCGCGGTCGCCGATCACGTTGTTGGCATCGGGCTGGCGGACGTCGAGCAGTGGCAGGCAATCGACGTTGATCCCGACTTCGGCCAGATCGAGCCCCAGCGCATGGGCATTGCTCCGCGCCGCCTCGATCGCGCTGATCGGAGCGAGGTCGTAGAGCCGGTCGAACGCTTCGCCCGGCGGAAATTTAAGCCATTCGGGAGGCTTCATCCGCGCCACCCGGCCGCCCTCCTGGTCGATGCAGACGAAGGTCCATTCACGCCCGTGAAGCGCGCGCAGTTCGTCGGTCAGCGAGCGCACCTGGGCGCGATCGACGATGTTGCGCCCGAACAGGATATAGCCCGCGGGATCGGCATCGCGGAAAAAGGCGCGCTCGTCGGCGGTGAGCGTGAGGCCGGAGAGGCCGAAGATGGCGGGGATCATGCGGGTGAAACTGGCGGAATCGCTGGATTTGGGCAAGCGCAACGCGGTGAATGGTGGGGAAAAGGGTTGGGGGAAAG
>JANMPV010000188.1:0-12471 GCA_031370045.1 Novosphingobium sp.
ATGCGCAGGATCGCGCCAAGACCGCGTTCGAAAAGAGCCAGGCCGCGATGGGCGATGCCAACGAATTCTCGAAGGGCAACCTCGAGGCGCTGGTCGAGACCGGCAAGGTCCTCGCCAGCGGCATGCAGACGATGGGCAAGAGCTACGTCGAAGAGGTCAAGTCGGCCTTCACGACGATGCAGAGCGATGCCAAGGAGCTGACTTCGGTGAAGTCGCCCAAGGAATTCGTCGAACTGCAGAGCAAGCTGATGCGCAAGTACTTCGACGGCGTCGTCGCCTACAACTCGAAGAACGCCGAAGCCGCACTGAAGCTTGCCAACGAGGCGTTCCAGCCGATCTCCAGCCGCGTCAGCCTCGCGGTCGAGAAGGTCCGCAAGGCCGCCTGAACCAACGCTCGCCGCGCACGTCGCGGCGGCGGATAATCGCAGTGGGCCGGAGAGGGGAACCCTCTCCGGCCCGTTCGCGTATTATTCTGTCCAATCCGTTAACCACCTGCCCTTGCCCCAGGCACTTGGCGATGCGATATTAGCACGACGATGATTCCGCACGACGACCTAAAGCTCACCATCCGCGCCGCGGATGACGATGACGTTCCCGGCGGAACCAGAGGTCCCGACGGCGGCGACCAGCTCGGCGTGGCGACCAAGACCCGGACCAAACCCAAGAAGCCCAGCATGTTCAAGGTGCTGATGCTCAACGACGATTACACCCCGATGGAATTCGTGGTGATGTGCCTCAAGCGGTTCTTCGGGATGGACCTCGAAGCCGCCACCCGGGTGATGCTCCACGTCCACCAGAAGGGCGTCGGAGTGTGCGGGATCTTCCCCTACGAGATCGCCGAGACCAAGGTGAACCAGGTGATGGACTTCGCCCTCCAGAACCAGCACCCGCTGCAATGCACGCTGGAAAAGGCTTGAGCGGCTGAGCGGCTAGGCGGCTCGACAGCATCACATTTTCGCTTCACAGCTCCCGTCTTCAAAGGGGGGAACCGGACCATGCCGACTGAACTGACGATCCTTGCGTGGGGCGCGGTGCTCTTGTTCGTCCACATCATCGTCGCGGTGCAGGCCAAGACCCGCCAGTACGGGACCAACTGGAACATGGGCGCGCGAGACGAGGCGGTGCCTGCCCCCGCGCCGGTGGTCGGACGGCTCGCGCGCGCCCGCGACAACTTTCTCGAGACGCTGCCGATCGCGATCATTGCGCTGCTGGGTGTGATCGTGGCGGGCAAGACCAGTTCGACCACCGCGCTGGGCGGCTGGCTGTGGCTCGGTGCGCGGACGGTTTATCTGCCGCTGTACTGGGCAGGCGTACCCAAAGTCCGCACGCTGGTGTGGATGACAAGCATCGCCGGTCTGATTCTGGTCATCAAGCCGCTGCTGCTGGGCTGACAGAGTTGCGGCTAAGGCCATCGGGGCTTTCGCCGCGCCCGCAGCCCCGGTAGTAGGGGTCTGCCCTAGGGCTCTCTCCGCCAACGCCAAGGCCCTTCGTCCCTCGATGCCGTTCCTTACCGCCAACGATCGCTACATCGGCAAACTGGTGCTCGTGCCGATGATCGGCACGTTCGTGCTGGCGGCGTCGTTGCTGACGCTCGACAAGATGTTGCGGCTGTTCGATTTCGTCGCGACCGAGGGCGGGCCGGTGAGCGTGGTGTTCAAGATGCTCGCCAACCTGGTCCCCGAATATGCCGGGCTGGCGATCCCGCTGGGGCTGATGATGGGGATCCTGCTGGCGTTCCGCAAACTGGCGACCAGTTCTGAACTCGATGTGATGCGCGCGGTCGGGCTGGGTTATACCCGGCTGTTGCGGGTGCCGTTCATTTTCACGATCATCCTGGCCGGGGCCAACCTGGTCAACGTGTTCTACCTCCAGCCGCTGTCGCACTATTTCTATGAGGAGCTGCAATACGAGCTGCGCTCGGGCGCGCTGGGGGCGGCGATCAAGGTTGGCGAATTCACCACCCTGAAGGACAAGGTCGCGTTGCGGATCGAGGAGAGCCGCGACAACGGGCGGATGCTCAGCGGCATCTTCGCCCGCGTCGCCAACGACAAGGGTCAGGTGCTGGCGATCTCGGCGCGCGAGGGTCAGTTCCTCGCCAACAAGGAGAGCCCCGACACGATCATCCTGCGCCTGACCGACGGGCAGATCGTTCAGGACGGCCCGACGCTGGCCACCCCGCGGGTGCTGACCTTTTCCAGCCATGATCTGCCGATCGATCTGCCCAAGATCGAGCAGTTCCGCCAGCGCGGCGGCAAGGACAAGGAATATATGCTGCCCGAGCTGCTCAAGCTGGGATGGAACAAGGCGACCCCCGCGGCGCTGCGGCTCGAAACCCAGGCCAGCTTCAGCTACCGCATGGTCGAAGTGGTGATGATGCTGCTGCTGCCGTTCCTCGCGGTGGCGCTGGCGATCCCGCCCAAGCGCTCGACCTCGGCGCTGGGGGTGTTCGTCTCGATCATCATGGTCGTCGCCTACCACAAGGTGAACCAGTACGCGTCGGATGTCGCCGCGCTCGGCCGGATCGATCCGATCGTGGCGCTGTGGGTGCCGTTCGCGCTGTTTGCCGTGCTGATCGTGTGGATGTACTGGCGGGTCGCCTATGTCCCCGGCGGGCAGGCGATCAGCGGGCTCGAGCGCGGCTTTGCCAAAATCAGCGCCACATTCCGCAAGCTGTTCGGGCGCAAACGCCTGCGCGACGAGCCGGAGCCCGACGAGCTTGAGGTCCAACCACTTGCAGTTTGAATTCTTCCCTTCGCGTACGGTCACGCTGTACATCGCCAGGATGTTCGCGCTGCGGATCGTCGCGGTGCTGGCGATGCTCGTGCTGGTGCTCCAGATGCTCGACCTGCTGGGCGAAAGCGGCAAGATCCTCGAGGCCGCCGGCAATGGCCAGGCGCAGTTGTGGCACTATGTCACCTTGCGCGTGCCGAACCTGATCCAGACATTCCTGCCCTATTCGGTGCTGCTCGCCACGATCCTCACGCTGGTCCAGCTCAACCAGAACAGCGAGGTCATCTCGATGAAGGCGGCGGGGCTTTCGGCGCACCAGATCCTCGCCCCGCTGATCCTGACCGCGCTGCTCGTGGCGGGCCTTAGCTTCACTTTCAACGAGCGCGTGGTGACCCGTGCGGCCAGTTCGCTCAAGGCGTGGCAGGCGGTGAAGTATGGCAAGGTGCCGTCACAGGCTGCGGCCAAAACCAACGTCTGGCTCGCCGACGGAGCCAATGTGCTCTACGCCCAGGCGATCGCCGGAACCGGCGCGGATACGCAGATGGTGGGGGTTTCCTGGTATCGCCGCGACGCCGCCGGGCGGGTGATCGATATCGTCACCGCGCCGACCGCCAGCTACGCCGCTCCGGGCTGGCGGCTGGAAACCCCGCGCAGCTTCGCGGTTCAGAGCGTCAAGCTGGAAAAGATGCCCACAGCAACCATAGTTGCTGAACGGATCACCCCGGCGCAGATCGCGATCAGCAAGGTCGATGCCGATACCGAAGACCTGCTGACCCTGCGCGGCTCGATCGATGCGATGCAGGCTGCGGGACGCCGCACCGGCGAGCTGGAGAGCGCGTGGTGGCACAAGATCTCGGGGCCATTATCGGCAGCGCTGATGCCGCTGCTCGGCGCAGTCGCAGCGTTCGGTCTGGCGCGCTCGGGCAAAGTGTTGATCCGCGCCGCTGCCGGGATGGCGCTCGGCTTCGCGTTCTTTGTGGTCGACAACGCCGCGCTAGCGATGGGCAGCCTCGGCGGATACCCGCCCTTGCTCGCCGCATGGGCCCCATTCGTGCTGTTCGCGCTGATCGGCGAGACGGTGCTGATCAGGACCGAGGAGTAGGTTTTCAGCGCGCCAGCCTCAAATCTGAACCAACCCCGTTCGTCCCGAGCGAAGCCGAGGCTTCCAACGTTGCAGTTCTCGGCTTCGCTCGAACAACGTCCCTCGACTTCGCTCGGGATGAACGGTTGTTTTTGTGATGCAGATTATGCGCTGGCGGACCTACCGCGCCAGCATCGTGCTGCGCGCGATGCGACCCACCAGGTGGAGCAGACCGGGGTGGTTGGCCTCGTGGTAGGTCGACTTCGGTGCCAGCTCGCGGCTCAAGCGTCGGTGCGCTTCGGGCAGCGAGTGATACGGCATCGATGGCAGCAGGTGGTGGAGCGCGTGATAGCGCAGGCCAACCGGGGCCCACAGTTCCGCCAGCGGCCCAGGCGGGGGGACGTTGACCGAATCGAGGTATTGCGCGGTGACGGTCATCGGCTCGCCTTCGTTGACCCACAAATGCGCGACCAGCGTTCGCAGCTGGTTGAGCACCGCCGTTACCGAGACCGCCGCCATGCCGATCGCCAGCGGCCGCCAGTCCCACGCCGCCGCGCTGGCGACCAGCAGCAGCGCCCACAGCGATGCGCCCAGCTCTTGCCATAACACCATCCGCGCGAAATCGCCCTCGGCCGGGCGGCGGCGGAACGCGGGGTTGATCGAGAGCGCCGAGGCGCGTTCCCACACCAGCCGTCGCAGTGGCGGGATCAGCGCGCCCAGCGGCACCAGCACCGCCGAACGGATCAGCAGACCTACCGGCAGGAGCAGCGCGATTACGATGAATAACGGCAGCGTCCACGGCTTCATCAGCCCCAGCGGCAGATACTCGGGATCGTCCGCAGTCCCGTAACGGGTGCGCGCGTGGTGGAGGGTGTGGACGTTTTCGTACATCAGTGACGGGGTCAGCATCGGAATTCCGACCAACGCGTTCCAGCCGAGGCGAAAGCCAGGCAGCGCGGTTTTGTGAATATGGGTCAACTCGTGGATGAACAGCAGCGCGCGATACAGCGCCAGCGCCGCAACCAGCCCGCTGACCAGCGCCGCCCATGGGTTGTCGAGCAGGATCGCGCCCGCCAGCCCGGCATAGCCGAGCAGCGCTGAAAGCAGCATGTCGGGCCAGTAGATCGCCGCACGCGCCGCTGAAAGATCGCGGGTCAGCTCGACCGCGGCGCGCAGCATTGCCTTGTCATCAGGAGGGCCCGATGCATTTCGCCCGTCATCGGCAGGAACAACAATGGCTTCGTGTACCGTCATGCAAGGCGCTTCCAAATTCATCCCGGAAAACTAGGCTCGAAACAGCGATGCGCAAGGCTTGGCATCGCCGGTCGCGGATAGCATAGGCTGCGCCCGCTAAACCTGAACAAAGGCAAGACCATGGCCGCAGCTCCCATAATCGTCACGCCGGTCGCGGGCAAAGCCGATCTGGCTGCGTTCATCGACCTGCCGTTCCGGCTCTACGCCACCGATCCGCACTGGGTTCCCCCGCTCAAGGGCGAAGTGCGCGAACTGCTGACCCCGGGCAAGAACCCGTTCTTCGAACATGCCGACGTCCAGCTGTTCCTCGCCCGGCGCAACGGCGCGGTGGTCGGGCGCATATCGGCGCATATCGATCACTTGGCGCTGACCCTGCCCCCCGAACAAGGGATGGGGCCGGTCACCGGCAACTGGGGGCTGATGGAGGCCGAGGACGCCGAAGCCATGTCCGCGCTGATCGCCCGCGCCGAAGACTGGCTGCGCAGCCAGGGCATGACCCGCGCGCTCGCCCCGCTCAGCCTGTCGATCTGGGACGAGCCCGGGCTGCTGGTCAAGGGCGCCGATCACAGCCCGATGGTGATGATGGCGCACCACGATCCGCGCTATCGGGCGTGGATCGAGGCGCTCGGCTATGCCCACGCCAAGTCCCTGCTGACTTACGATCTCGACATCGTCGCCGGGTTTGGCCCGCTGATCGATCGAATCGTCTCGTCTGGCGAAAAGAACCCGCGGATCTGCATCCGCAAGGTCGATCTCGCCCGGTTCGATCAGGAAGCTGCGACGATCCTGGGCATTCTCAACGATGCCTGGTCGACCAACTGGGGGTTCGTGCCGATCACCGACACCGAGATCGCCTATGTCGGCAAAAAGCTGAAACCGCTGGTCAAGGACGACCTGGTGATGATCGCCGAACTGGAGGGAGAGCCGGTGGCGTTCATGATGACGCTGCCCGACCTCAACGGGCCGATCAAGGTGATCCGCGGGCGACTGTTCCCGTTCGGCTGGGCAAAGCTGCTGTGGTGGCTGCGCAAACCGACCGACGCTTCGATGCGGGTGCCGCTGATGGGGGTGCTCAAACGCCTGCAAAGCTCGCGTCTGGCAAGCCAGCTGGCGTTCATGATGATCGAGCGGATCCGCCACGTGGCAATCGACAAATACGGGACCCGGCGCTCCGAGATCGGCTGGGTGCTCGACGACAACCAGGGCATGAACGCCATCGCCGAGGCGATCGGGAGCAAAATCAACCGCGAGTATGTGATCTACACCAAGCCGCTGTGATCCGGTGTGGCGAGAATAGCGCACGGCGGTCGAATTGCGTCCCGGAACACGCGCTGGGGAGCCTTACCCGGAAACGCATCGGCCCGTGCTGCGTTCGGGGTGCGAAGCCGGTGGGTCGAATCCGCGCCAGCTGCGGCAAGGACGAAGCATGGTCAAGGCGACACCACCGCGGAAAAAGCAGTCCTCGCTAGGGCGGGCGCTGATCGTCGAGGACGATCCGCTGCTGGCGATGAACCTGGAAGATGCGCTGATGATCGGCGGCGCCGAAGCGGTGGTGGTGTGCGACACCGTCGCCGCCGCGATGGCTGAGCTTACCCGGTTCAAGCCCGACATCCTGATCCTCGACGTTCACCTCGCCGACCGCGACGATGGTTGGGCGATGGCCGAACTGGTCACCACGCTCAGCCCGCGGCCCCCCGCGATCATCTTCTCGACCGGTGCGCCCGAACGGATTCCCGATCACGTCGCCCAACTCGGCGCGATCCTCACCAAGCCCTATGATCCCGCCGCGTTGATCGCGGCGCTGGCCGAGCTTCGCCGCAAGCCGGGCTTGCTGGGAAGATTGCGCGAGGCGCTGGTGGGGTAAGCCCGACTTATACGTGAAAACTGTAGCCCTTCCCGAATCAAAAAAAAGGCCCCCGCACGAAGCGGAGGCCTTTCGGGATCGTATCACCACCGCTTGGACGGGAGGGGGGTCTCGGCGGTGACAAGGGTATAATCTCGGAGCAAAAGTTTGGTTCCAGGCACCCGCAAAATTTTTTCAGGACCGACGAAAAATCACAGATACGGGCGCCGCGTGTTCTGCGGATGATCGAACCGGGCGAATTCGCGCGCGGCGTCCATGTCGGCGATGTGGATTTCGCTGAGGTTCCACAGGATCAGATTGGACTGACGCAAGGCCTGCATGGTGCGGTTGGTGTGGACCAGCGACAGCCCGAGCATGTCCGCGATCTGGGTCTGGGTCACGCCCAGGGCAACCGCGTTGTTCTGCGCCAGCCCGGTCTCGATCGCGCGTTGGACCAGGAACACCGCGAGGTAGGCGATCCGTTCGCGCGCGGTGCGCTGGCCGAGCGCGACGAGGTGCTCTTCCAGCGCCGCTTCTTCCTTGGCCGCCAGCCAGATCACGTCGTAGCCCAGTTCGGGGTGGTTCTTGACGAGTTCGGCAAAGCGATCGCGCCCAAACACGCACAACCGCGCCCCGGTGAGCGCCTCGACCCCGTGCGCCAGAGGCTCACCCATCGCCGCCTGGAGCCCGACGAGGTCGCCGGGAAACATGAAGTTGACGATCTGGCGGCGCCCGTCCTCAAGCAGCTTGAAGCGGATCAGCACGCCTTCGAGCACGGTGAACACATGCGCGCTGCGCTGACCCTGGACGAGCACCTGGGTTCCGCGATCGATGCTGAGTTCGCCCTGCTTGAACCGCTCCATATAGGCGACTTGCTCCGGATCAAGCGACCGCAAGCCGCGGCAGGCTGCCAGCGGGCACAGCGCGCAGGGGATGCGGTTCTCGTTACCCGGTACCGGCATTGTTGTTCCACTTCCCCCTGCGCCTGACCATGCAGCCAAGGGCACTGCGGGCGCTATGTCAAATGTTGGCGATAAGTTCCCGCTGCCTCGCTATGTGCTCCCTTCCGTCGCAATTCGCACATCGCTTCGTGCGCACAAGGGTCTGCCGGTTGCCTCTGTCAACTTCATCGCGTTGCGTTCTGGTTCTTGAGGATAGCGTGCTTGTCGCGATGGCGATCGAGGCGGCGCTGGCCGATCGCGGCTATGAGGCGATCCTGGCTGGGACGCTGGCCGCCGCGCACGAGCGGTTGGGGCACGCGCTGCCAGTTGCCGCGCTGCTCGATCTGCACCTGCCCGATGGGAATTCGGTCGAACTGGCCCGGTCGCTGAATGAGCGGGGGTGCAATGTGGCGATATGTTCGGGGTCGGACGCGCTGCGCGAGGAATGCGGTTTTGCCGCCAGCTTTCGCAAGCCAGTCGTCCCCGCCGACCTGGTGCGGTGGGTCGATGAGGTCGTAGGCAGCGACGAGGCTTGAATCGCCGCGCCGGGTGCTCCACTTGGCGCCGGGTCGGGGTGGAACAATTCCCCAACCGGCGCGTTTGGATTTGGGTCTGAATTCGGGAAGGGGTATCAATGTCGCTTGGCGCCAGAGTAGCTACCAATCTGCCATATCTGCGTCGTTACGCGCGCGCGCTCACCGGCTCGCAGGCCACGGGCGACGCGTTCGTGCGCGAAACGCTCGAAGCCGCGCTGGTCGACGATGGTTTGCGCCAGATGATCGGCACCGGTCGGGCCGAGCTTTATCATGTTTTCAACAAAGTGTGGTCGAGCGGGTTCGTCGATACCGGCGAGGTGGCGGCGAGCGATGGCAGCCATGAGGCGGCGGCGCAGGCGCGTTTGGCGCACATCACTCCGCTCAACCGCCAGGCGTTGTTGCTGACCACGCTCGAGGATTTCTCGATCGACGAGGCTGCGTTCGTGATGGACAAGGAGCCGTCCGAGGTCGAGGCGCTGGTCCAGCAGGCGGTCCAGGAAATCGATCGCGAATCGACCACTTCGGTGCTGATTATCGAGGACGAGCCGCTGATCTCGATGCAGCTTGAAGACCTCGTCCGCTCGCTTGGCCACGAGATTTGCGGGATGGCTGCGACCCGCACCCAGGCCCAGCAGATCGTCGCCGAGACCACCCCCGGGCTGGTCCTGGCCGACATTCAGCTGGCCGACGGCAGCTCGGGGCTGGATGCGGTCGATGATATCCTCAAGATGGGCAGCGTCCCGGTGATCTTCATCACCGCCTACCCCGAACGCTTGCTGACTGGTGACCGGCCCGAGCCGACCTATCTGGTGACCAAGCCGTTCCAGGAATCGACCGTACGCGCGGCGATCAGCCAGGCGCTGTTTTTCGGATCGAGCCGCCCGCTGGCGTAGCGAGAAGCAGACGACTGGAGCCAAAGCGCTGTAGTCGGAAAGCCCTAATTTCCGGGTTTCGCCGTCGAACGCATGGTGAATTCTGCGGGCATGCGGACCGGCAGGATCAGCGTGCAGCGCACCCCTTCGGGTTCGAACTTCAGATCGACCGGATTGCGCAGTTCGTGGGCGACGATCTTTTCGATCAATTCGGTGCCGAAGCCGCGCTGGCGCTGGCCCTGGTTCACAAGGGGTCCGCCGCGCTCGGCCCACTCAACCCGGGCAAGGTCCTGGGTGATCAGGTGCCAGGTTACGGCGACCTGTCCGTTGGGCACGCTCAGCGCACCGTACTTGGCGGCGTTCGTTGCCAGTTCGTGGATCGCCAAGCCGAGCGACAGGGCGTCGTTGGGGGCCAGTTCGACCGCCGGCCCCGAGATGTCGAGCGCGCGTTCGCTGTCCTGCGCGTAGGGTGCCAGCTCGGCGCGGACCACCGCGGCAATCGGGGTCGAACCCCAATCGGACTGGGTGAGCAGATCGTGGGTTGCCGAAAGCGCGCGGATCCGGCCTTCGAGGCTCGTCGCGAAGCCGTCGAGATCGGTCGCCCTGCGCCGCGTCAGCGAAATGATCGAAAGCACGTTGGCCAGGGTGTTCTTGACCCGGTGGTTGAGTTCGCGGGTCAGCGAGTTGCGGATCGAGGCCTGCTCTTCGAGCCACAGCAGCGCCTGGCGGTCTTCGGCGGCTTGGCGGGTGATCAGGCGGGCCAGCACCAGCAGCAGGCTCGCCACCAGCATCCCGAACAGCATCGTCAGCAGCGAAAGCGGGGAAAGGGTCGATGGCCGGCTGCTCTCGACCTGAACCAGCCACGGACGATTGGCGACCATAAGCGGTTCGCTCGCGGTCACTCCCGAGGGATCGACGAGTCGAGTTTGGGCGAGCAGGTTTGCAGACGCGATCGAGCGGTCGTAAATCTTGATCCCCACATCCCGGCTGTTTTCGAGCTGGAGCGCCGAGCGCAGAAAGGTTTCAGCGACGAACGGGCTGTAAACGAACCCCTTGACCCGCTTGGCGCCGTCCGCGCCCAGGCCGAACACCGGCATGTAGATGATGAAGCCCGGCCGTTGCGGACCGTTCGCATCCTGCGCCAACACCAGCCGCCCGCTGGCGGTTGGCCGCGCATAGCGCACGGCCTCCGCCATCGCCGCGCGGCGCGTACCCTCGGAGTACATGTTGAAACCCAGAACCTGGCGGTTGCGCTCGGTTTCGGGCTGGAGATACGTGATCGGCACCGCGTAGACCTGATCGTCGGTGGGCAGGGGGTGGATGGTGAAGCCGCTTGGCCCGCGTGCGCGCATCTCGTGCTGGACTTGCGCAATCTGGTCGCGATCGACCCGCATCGCCCAGCCGATCCCTTCGGCCCCGCGATAATCGGAATCGAGCCGCAACTGGCTCAGGTAGGTCTGGAACAGCGGTGCATTGACCACCTGCTGGGTGGCAAACACCGCAGCGCCCGAGCGCAAGTAAGCATCGTGGGTATCGGCCCTGCGCTCCAGCGCGGAAGCCAGAATCCGGGCGGTCTGCGAAAGCTGGTTGGCGCGGCGCCTGCTTTCGGTGCTCTCGATCGCCGCCACGCTGACCAGCGTCACCGCAGACGTCAGCAGGAAGATTCCCACTGGAAGGATCCTGGGAAACCCCTCGTACCAGTGGCGCCGCAGCGCGCGGTTTGCGACTTCCCCCGTCATGCCGCCTCAATTTGCTCCACGCTGTTACGATCTGCAAGCGGACCCAACGGCCAATTAATCACGCGTCGGTTCCGGGAAGCTTCGAAAAATGCAACTCAGGTGGGGAACCACATGGCCCCGGTTTCGTTCCTGATTTCGCTGGCCGAGTCGCGGCGAATTCGTCGTGGACCATTGCTATGCAGTTGCCGACCGGTCAGAATCAGCTGTCCGGCTTTCAGCCTGACCGGCTTTGGGGGGTCAGCACTGCGGATGACAAACGAGAAGAAGACGAGTGACAAGCGTATGAAGGACATCGGGATGGAGCGCAACGAGCGCAGGCGTCAGCCTTCACCCGATTGGGCCTCGGGGCTGCGGAGATTATACGATTCGGTGGTGGAAGAACCGCTCCCCGATTCGTTTTCGAAACTTCTGGACGATCTAGACAGCGCGGGTGACTGATATGCCCAACACCGCCAACGCGGTCAGCTTCAAACGCGAGCTGACCGGCGTCATCCCGCACCTGCGCGCCTTTGCGCGTGGCCTGTGCGGTCGCCCCGATCTTGCCGACGATCTCGTCCAGGAGACCATGCTCAAGGCATGGGCGGCGCAGGAACGGTTCGAGCCCGGCACCAGCATGCGTGCGTGGACCTTCGTGATCCTGCGCAACGCCTATCTCACCGACATGCGCCGCAACCGGTTCCGCGCGGATTACGACGAGACCGTGGCCGAGCGGATTCTCGTCGCGCCGCCGGGACAGGAAGGGCCGATGCATCTGGCCGACCTCCACCGCGCGCTGCTGACGCTCCCGCCCGAACGCCGCGAGGCGCTGCTGCTGGTCGGCGCCGGCGGGTTCAGCTATGAAGAGGCGGCTGAAATCTGCGAATGCGCGGTCGGCACAATCAAAAGCCGGGTCGGGCGCGCCCGCGCCACCCTGGCGGCGATGATCGAGCAAGGCGCGATCCCGCGCCGTGCGGTCGGCGATGCCATTGCCCACGATGCGATCATGGCCGAACTCAACGAATCGACCAATCCCGGTTAAGCCGTGTCCGGCTGGAGCAAATCCGCGTCTGCGAAAGGTCAGGTTGCCGCTCGCACCCGTTATGACCTAGGGTCTGCCGCACATGGCCAGCATTCCGCCCATATCCGATCCTGATCCGCCCGTGCAGGAAGCACTGCCGATCACGCGGCTGCTGTCGACGATGGTCTTCCTGCTCGGGCTGGCGCTGTTCCTGGCTCTACCGTTCGTCTTTTCGGTGGGGTCGGTGGTGTTCCTGCCGCTGGTCTCGGCGATTATCCTGACCATCGTCCTGACTCCACTAGCCGACCGGCTGATCCGCCTGGGTCTGCCCAACGTGCTCGCCTCGGCGTTGTCGCTCGTCGCGGCGATCGTGGTCGTGGCGCTGGCGGTGCTGGTGATTGTCCAGCCGGCCTACGATCTGGTCGCTCAGGCCCCCAAGATGATCGCGCGGATCGGCGAGCAGTTCAACGCGCTGCGC
>JANMPV010000203.1:0-5267 GCA_031370045.1 Novosphingobium sp.
ACGCTCCTGGAGCTTCTCCTTGTCATAGTCGCTGGTGGTGGTCTCGATCTGGGCACGGATCTGCTCGACCCGGGCCTTGATGTCGTCGGCATTGCCGGCGCCATCGACGATCGTGGTGTTGTCCTTGTCGATGGTCACGCGTTTGGCCTGGCCGAGCATCCCCACGGTGACGTTCTCGAGCTTGATCCCGAGATCTTCCGAGATCATCTCGCCCTGGGTCAGCGTGGCAATATCGCCGAGCATCGCCTTGCGCCGATCACCGAAGCCGGGGGCCTTGACCGCCGCAACCTTGAGCCCGCCGCGCAGCTTGTTGACCACCAGCGTGGCCAGCGCCTCACCCTCGATGTCCTCGGCGATAATCAGCAGCGGACGTCCGGCCTGGACGACGGCTTCCAGGATCGGGAGCATCGCCTGCAGGTTGGCCAACTTCTTCTCGTGGATCAGGATATAGGGGTTTTCCAGCTCGACGGTCATTTTGTCGGGGTTGGTGATGAAGTAGGGGCTAAGGTAGCCGCGGTCGAACTGCATGCCTTCGACGACATCGAGTTCGAACTCGAGACCCTTGGCTTCCTCGACGGTGATCACGCCTTCCTTGCCGACCTTTTCCATCGCCTCGGCGATCTTCTGACCGACTTCGGTATCGCCGTTAGCGGCGATGCTGCCGACCTGGGCAATCTCGTTGGTGCCCGAAACCGGCTTGGAACGCGCCTTGAGGTCCTCGACCACGCGGATAACGGCGAGGTCGATGCCGCGCTTGAGGTCCATCGGGTTCATCCCCGCGGCGACCGAGGTCATGCCTTCGCGAACGATGGCCTGGGCCAGCACGGTCGCGGTGGTGGTGCCGTCACCGGCCATGTCGTTGGTCTTGCTGGCGACTTCGCGCAGCATCTGCGCGCCCATGTTCTCAAACTTGTCCTTGAGCGCGATCTCTTTGGCGACGGTGACGCCGTCCTTGGTGATCCGCGGGGCGCCGAAGCTCTTGTCGATCACCACGTTGCGGCCCTTGGGGCCCAGCGTGACCTTCACCGCGTCGGCGAGGATGTCCACGCCCTTGAGGATGCGTTCGCGCGCATCGCGCGAAAAGCGTACGTCCTTGGCTGCCATTGTCTTGTTCCTTCAAAATTTCGTGAAAACGGGAAGCGGCGGTCGGATCAGGAGATCACGCCCAAAACGTCCGATTCCTTCATGATCAGCAGGTCTTCGCCATCGACCTTGACCTCGGTGCCCGACCACTTGCCGAACAGGATCTTGTCGCCGGCCTTGAGGTCCATCGGGGTGATCGTGCCGTTCTCGGCACGTGCGCCCGAGCCGACCGAGACGACTTCGCCTTCGCTCGGCTTTTCCTTGGCGCTGTCGGGGATGATGATCCCGCCGGCGGTCTTTTCTTCGGCTTCGATGCGGCGCACCAGCACACGATCATGCAACGGACGGAAATTCATGGTTTTCTCCCAGCTCTGTTAAATCAAGCGATGCTGAATTAGCGCATTGGCACTCTCACAAGGCGAGTGCCAGCGGGGCGCATATGAGGATGCGACCGGGCAGCGTCAAGCGTGGAGGCGGGAGATTATTTTGGCGGCAGCGGTTGCCACAATTCCACTTTGGTCCCGTCGGGATCGACGATCCAGGCGAACCGTCCGCTCGGATCGGAATCGTCGCGGCCCACCGGCTTGACCCCCTTGGCCGCGATCCGGGCGAGAAACGCGTCGAGATCGTCGACCGCGAAGTTGATCATGAACTCGCGGGTGGAGGGCGCGAAGTATTTGGTGTCCGACTTGAACGGCCCCCAGACGACGACGGGCGGATGGCCGGGGGAATCGGTTTTCAGCGCCGCGCCGCCCCAGTCCTCGATGGCGATCCCCAGGGTGTCGCGATACCAAGCGGCCAGCGCCTTGGGATCGGGGCTGTGGAAGAATATCCCTCCGACCCCGGTGATGCGGCCCGTGGGCAGAGTCTCCTCAGCCACGGCGACCGCCGGGACCATCAGCGACGCGCTCACCGCAACCAACGCCTTCCAAGTCCATTTCACCACCGCCCTCCGCCTGCCGCCGATGTCCGACGATACACCGTCCGGGCACGCGAGTCGAAGCCGATCAGCCCGGCAGCAGCCCCAGCCGCTCGCGCGCATGCCAGCGCCGCAGCAACAGCCCTGCGACCACGATCAGCCCGACCGCCAGCCCGATCCAGATGCCCAAGCCTTGCAGCGGGGTGTAAAAGCCCAGCACGATCGCGGTCCCCATTCCCGGCACCCAATATCCGAACAGCGCGATGGCCATCGGCACGCGGGTATCCTGCAACCCCCGCAGACTGCCCGCGGCCACCGCCTGCGCGCCATCGAACAGCTGGAACGCGGCGGCCACCACCAGGTATTGCAGCGCGAACCCGACCAGCCCGGCGTTCACCGCCGCATCGGGATCGACATACAGATGCAGGATCGTGCGCGGGAACAGCCAGATCGTCAGCCCGGTCAGCGCCATGAAGCCGGTCCCCAAAACGATCGCGGCGTTGCCGGCATGGGCGATGCCGTGGCGATCGCCCGCGCCGTAGTGGAAGCCAACCCGGATCGTCGCGGCCTGGGCGATCCCGAACGGCACCTGAAAGGCGAGCGCGGCGAATTGCAGCGCGATCGTATGCCCCGCCAGCTGCGCCTCGCCGATCCGCCCCATCAGGAACTCCGCGCCGCAGAACAGCCCGGCCTCGGCCAGGATCGTCCCCATGATCGGCAAGCCGATAGCCAGCATGTCGCGAAACCGCGCCCAGTCGCTGCGCCACCAGCGCCCGAACAGGCGATAGCGCCGAAAGCGGCGGTCGGTCAGGATCACCGCGACATAGGCCAGTATCATGACCAGCGTGGTGATCACGCTAGAAATTGCCGAACCGTTGAGCCCCAGCGCGGGGGCGCCGAAATGCCCGAACACGAACGCGTAGTTGCCCAGCGTGTTGATCGCCAGCGCCAGCACCGTGATCGCGGTCGCGATCCCCGGACGGCCCAGTGCCGAGACGAACACCCGCAGCAGCGCGGCGGCGATGTTGGGGATCGCCGCCCACATCAGGATCCACAGAAATCCACCCGCCAGCGTTGCCACCCGCGGCTGCTGGCCGGTGAGCAGCATGATCCGCTCACCAAACGCGCAGATCGCCATGACGGCCATCCCGGCCATCACCGCCAACCACAGCCCCATCCGCATCGTTCGCCGGACCTCGCGTACCGCATGACGCCGCCGCCCCAGCTCGGCCGCGATCAGCGGCGCGGCGGCGCCGACCAGCCCGGTCATCGACCACATCAGCAGCCCGAACAGCGAGACCGACAGCGACGACGCCGCCAGGTTCTCCGCCCCCAGCCGCGCGACGAAAATCACGTCGACCGCATAGACCATCATCTGGATCAGGTTCGCCCCCGCCAGCGGCACCGCCAACGCCACCAGCGCGCGCAGCTCGGTACGCACGGGAGAGGCCTCAATGGGCTGGGGGATGGACGCGGAAGCCATGCAGCCGACCCGGATAGGCGCGGAGTCGGGCGCGGTAAACTATGCAGGTCCAGCCTCGACCCTTTCCTTCCGCGCTGTTGCCCGGCTACCTCATTTGAGCGAGACGGCGCGCAATCGGACGACGTCTGGAACCTCGATCGTCCCATACTTGCGCTGTATCAGACCGGCCCGCTCAAGCGTGCGCAATGCCGCGTTGGCGGTGACCCGGCTTACCCCCAGAAGATCGGCAAGCTCATGCTGGGTCAGCGTCGCCCGTTGCGGCCCGTGGCCTTCGCCTGCAAGGTTGGCGAGGAGCGCCGCGGCGCGCGCCACGGTCGTTCCACGGCGCAATCCGGCCAAGAGGTCAAGCACTTCCTGGAGCTGGCTCGCGATCACGCCGAGTAGCGTGCGCATCGCCTCGGGATGCATCATCATCTCGCGTTCGAAGGCCGTGCCGTCGATCTGACGCAGGACAGCGGGACCCCGCGCGACCGCATCGACGATCCGCGGACGCCCCGCAAGCAATGCCAGCTCGCCATAGGAATCGCCTGGTCCTAGCAACGCGACGGCACGGAACTCCCCCTCGGGCAGGAACTGGCCGATCGCCGCCGCGCCCTCTTCGATCAGCCAGAAGCCGCGCGCCGGATCGCCGCGCTGCTGGATGATCTGGCCGTCACCGAACCGGCGAGGTGAGGCCGTGGAGCGCAAGCGCTCGCGCAGCATCACCGGGAGCGACGCAAACATCGTTTGCGCAGTGAGCGTGCGCCCGGGGACGAACTGTAAACTTTTTGACATTCTCGGCGACCAAATAGCTGTAAACCGAGCGCGGGAAAAGGGAGAGAACGATGCCTGGATATGCCATTGCCGTGCTTGTGGTCTATTTCGGTTTCGCCGCGCTCGAACTTTGGCGATCGAAGCTGTTCGCCAAGCCCGGACAGACACGAGACGACGGAATCGTGGAGGTAGTCGGCTCGGTTGTGCTGCTAGGGCTGACCCAGCCCACCGTTGTCTTCGCCGGGGCCTTTGTCGGCGGATTGATCGCGCCCAACGCAGCGGGGGCGCTGAGCGGGCTCAACGTGGTGGCGGCGTTGGCGCTGTTCCTCGTGCTCGACGACATGACCCAATACTGGTGGCACCGCGCGAGCCATTCGTTCGCCTGGCTCTACAACCTTCACCGCGCCCACCACAATGCGCGCTACATGTCGGTCCGTCTCGTCTATCGCAACAACCTGTTCTATTACACGATGATGCCGGGGCTGTGGTTCAGCGGGGTGTCATCTACCTCGGGCTGGGCTGGGTCTATGCCGGCTATGTCGTGGTCAAGATGACGGTGATCATCGCCGCGCATTCGGACGTCGCGTGGGATGCGCCCCTCTACCGGATCAAGTGGCTGCGCCGGGTAATGTGGCTGGTCGAGCGCACGATCTCGACGCCCGCGACCCACCACGCCCACCACGGCCGCCATGCCGACGACCCGGCGGTCAACTACAAGGGCAACTTTGGCAACCTGCTGTTCTTCTGGGATGTGCTGTTTGGCACCGCCAAGATCACTCGCCGTTTCCCGAGCAGCTACGGCGTCGAAAATCTCGCCCCGGCGACGCTCGGCCAGCAACTGATTTGGCCGGTGTTTCGCGAAAACAAGATCTCGAATCTCCCGATTGGAGAGCCGGCAGCCACGTAGCTGCACCGTCCTTCGGGCGCGGGCGGTCGAGGTCAGATGATCCCGACCGCTTTGCCTGCCCGCTCAAACATTCCCAAAATCGTCTGAACCTGTTCAGCCGTATGCTCGGCGCACAGCGAGCA
>JANMPV010000195.1:0-6608 GCA_031370045.1 Novosphingobium sp.
TGGCGGTGCCGACCGCGATTGCCGGGATCTATGGGATGAACTTCGACCGCTTTTTCCTGCCCGATCACGCCGATCTGTGGGGATTTCCCGCGACCATAGGATTTATGACCACGATCTGCGTCGGACTGTGGTTCCGCTTCCGTCGGATCGGGTGGCTTTAGAAGTAACCCTTCAGCCACGCCGTCAGCACCGCCAGATCCGCGCCTTCCAGCGCAACCGCGTGGGCCAGGTCGGGCACCTTGGGCCAACCGACATCGACAAACTCACGCGCGTTCGTTGCGCCCTTTGGCCATTCGCGCGCGCCTTCGTAGCGGGGGATGACGTGGAAATGGACGTGGGGATCGACCATCATCAGCATCAGGTAGTTGAGCCGGGCATAGCCGACCGCCGTGGCCAGCGCGGCCTCGATCGCTGCGGTAACCTGTTTGAGTTCGGCGTGTGCCTCGGCTGGCAAGGCGCCAAACGCGGTTGCGTCGCTTTTCGCGGCCAGGATCAGGCTGCCGAGCGTCGGCTGGGCGGGGCGGGCAAGCACCACCCAGTGCCCGAACTCGCAAACCAGCGTTGAGGGCCAGCCGAACTTCTCGATCGTCGGGTTCATCGCGTCAGCCCTCCGCCAGCCATGAGGTGATGGTACCGCCGCGCGCGCGAAACCGCCACGCTTGCACCAGCCGGACGGAGTGGACCGCACAACTGAGCGCGGTCCACCACGCCACGGCGATCAAGCCAAGATCGGGCCGGGCGAACAATGTGCCGACAAACAGCAGTACCATGTTGGGGTTGCGCCGCGCGGTGATCAGCCGGAAGCGGCTGTCGAACTGCTGCCAGACGTGGATGTGCATCATCCCGTTCTGGCGCATGAACACCCCTTCGATCAGGCGCTGGAGCAGGTAGCCCCCCTGGATCGCGCCCTGGACCCACCAGAAGGTGGCGGTGTCGTAGGCGAGGCCCCCCAAACCACCGTGATAATTGGCCAGCCCGGTCGCCCAGAACCACCACCAGAACGGCGGGTGGACCAGGTCCATCCCGTGATCGGCCACATTGCCCCATTTGGACGAGGTGATCGTGCAGCGCGCCAGCTTGCCGTCCACGGTATCGAGCACCATGAATCCCAGCCCCAGCGCCATTCCCAGCCAGTAATGCCCCCAGGCGAACGCAAACGTGGCTGCAATGCACGATGCCGCGCCGATAGCGGTGACTTGATTCGGGCTCATCCCCAGCCGTGCCGCGATCCGGGTCAGGACCAGCGCCCATTCGGGCCACAGGTACTTGGTGAGCAAATCGGTAACGCCCTTGTAAGCGCCGAAATAACTCGCGCGTTCGATGCTGCGGACGGTGTCGGGGGTCAGCGCCATGACGAACGGGGTCTCGCGCTTGCGCAGCGCCTTGTTCTCGATGGTCGGGCCATCCTCATACGCAATCGCAGGCAGCGGCGCGGCGCGGCCCTCGATCATGGCGACGCGGATTTGCGCCGCCTCTGCATCATCGCGGGCATGAGCCAGCGCGGGTACGCCGCCTACGGTCAGGATAGTGCCGGGCTGGGCGACGACATGGTGAAGCCACGGCGGATCGAACGCGAACGCGGCATTGGTCAGGATTCGCGAGCCTGCGGCGGTGCCATCCCCCGCCAGCGGCAATCCGGCGGCGCGAGCGATCCGGGCAACCCGTTCGGGCATAGTCAGCCCCCACAGGCGCACCGGATTGGCGCCGACGGTCTCGACGGGCGGGCCAGTCTCGGCGGACGGGCCAGTCTCAATGGGCGGGCCAGTCTCGGCGGACAGGGGGGCGGGGAAAACGACGGGTTGGGCCATCGCCCGCTCGCCTATCGGCGGCTGTGCGCGCTGGCAAGCTTCGCCCGCCCGGTGAACTTTCGCGGGATCGAATCGCGCGCTGTGCGATTGTTCACCGTCGGTATTGTAAGAAAAATGTAGTGAATCCGGCAGGTCACAGGGCAAATTGCAGTAATGTACCATTCGACTGGCGAGTTTGGGCACGTTTCGCGGATGGAGTATGCCCCCGCCGAGGCCCCAGTGCGCCGCCCGCGCCGTGCTTCGGCACGGGGCGCTCCACTGATCGGCATCGTCCGCAATCCCCGCAGTCACCGCAACAAGGGCCAGGCGCCAGACCTGGCTGACTGCGCCAACATTCTGGTCGAAACCCCGCGCAGTCACGCTGCGCTGCGCGAAACTCTTGCCGAATTCGCCGAGCGCGGGATCGATTATCTGGCGGTCGATGGCGGCGACGGCACGGTGCGCGACGTCCTGACTTGCGGGGCGAGCATCTTCGGCGATGACTGGCCGCCGCTGGTGGTGTTGCCCAAGGGCAAGACCAACGCGTTGGTGGTCGATCTGGGGCTGCCCAACGCCTGGACCTTGCCTGAGGCGATGGAAGCGATCGGCCGCGGCAAGACCATCGTGCGGCGTCCGCTGGCAGTTACCCTGCCGCACACCAGAGAGTTGGTTCAGGGCTTCATCCTGGGCACCGGGGCGTTCATGCTTGGCACTCAAGTTGGCCAGCAGGCGCATCGCTGGGGCATGTTCAACAGTTTCGCTGTGGGTCTGATCATAATCTGGTGCCTGATCCAGACGATGTTCGCCCGCTCCACTAACGTTTGGCGCAAGGGCACCGCATTGCGGCTGCGCGACGGAACCGATGGCACCGAACTGGTGCGCAGCCGGGGCGGCGATCCGGACGAGCGGTTTGTCATGGTCGCCTCGACGCTCGAACGTTTTCCGCTTGGCATCCGCCCATTCGGAACAGTTCGCCCGGGGCTCAAACTGGCGGTGATCGACACCCCCTTGCGCTGGATGTTTGCGCTGATGCCGCTGATCCTGACCGGGTTCGACGCTGCCTTCCTGCGCCGCAACGGCGCGCACCGGATCGACGTCGATGTGCTCGATTTTGAACTCGGGGATCGTTTCACGCTCGACGGGGAGTATTTCCCTGCGGGCCATTACCGCTTGCGCCAGGGACCGGAATTGCGCTTCGTGGTTCCGTGACCACGCAGCCTGCCGCCCCCACCCTTTTCACTCCCACTCTTGCCGACCGCATTCAGACCAGCCTCAACGCCCCCGTCGATCCGGCGGTGCGCGCGTTTGCCGGCGAACTTGGCGAGTCTGCGGGCGCGCTGGCGGTGCTGTTTTACGGCTCCAACTTGCGCACGGGGTCGCTCGACGGGGTGCTCGATTTCTATGTGTTGCTGCCGGGCGCGGTCGAGACCGGGCTGTGGCCGCGGGTCAGTTATCACGAGCGCGATCACGACGGAGCGACCCCGCGCGCCAAGGTTGCAACGATGACGCTGGCGACATTTTCGCAGGCGGCTTGCGGCGATCTGCTCGACACCACGATTTGGGCGCGGTTCGTCCAGCCCAGTGCTTTGGTCTGGGTGCGCGATGACGGATCGCGTGAAACGGTTGCTGAGGCGATCGCCATGGCTGCGACCACTGCGGCGCAGTTCGCAGCTGCGCTCGGACCCGAAACGGGGACCGCCGGGGACTATTGGCGTGGACTCTTCCGAGCGACCTACAACGTCGAATTCCGGGTCGAACCGCCGGGCCGCGAAAACCAGATCCTTGAGGTCAATCGCCAACACTTCGACGGGCTGTTCCCGCTTGCGCTGAAATCCGGCGGCATCGCGGTTGACCGGGATGATGAACTGTTGCGGCCTCAGATGCCCGATAGCTTGCGCACAACGCTTCGGCGCGCGTTCGACCGTCGGGCGCGGTGGGGCCGACTCTACAATCTGATTCGCCTCCTGCGCGCCTCGACCACCTTCGACGGCGCCGCGCGCTATGCCGCTTGGAAGATCGAGCGCCACACCGGCGTTCCGGTGGTGCTGACCCCGTGGCGCGAGCGCCACCCGGTGCTGGCCGCGCCGGGGGTGTTGTGGCGAGTGTGGCGGGCACGGCGGTCCGCACAACGCAGCCTAACGCCGTGACGATGCCCAACGCGCTGGTTCTGGCCGGTTCTCGCCCGAGCACAATCGATCCGGTCGCCGCCGCCGAGGGAGTCTCGCACAAGGCGCTGGTCGATGTCGGCGGGATGCCGATGCTGGCGCGGGTACTTCATGCGCTGCGGGCCGCCGGGATCGAGCACATCGCGGTCTCGGCCGACGCGCCCGAGGTGCTGTCGCTAGCTTACGCCTTGAATGCAATTCCGGTGCCCCCCGGCAAAGGCCCCAGCGCGAGCGTCGCGGCGGGGTTCGCCACGATGGGTCCACCGCTGCTGGTCACCACCGCCGATCATGCGTTGCTGCGCCCGCAATGGATCGCTGACTTCATTGCCGATACCCCGCCCCACGCCGATGTGGCGATTCTGCTCGCGCGCCGCGCCCTGGTCGAAGCGGGGCTGCCCGGCACGCGGCGGACGTGGTTGCGGTTTGCCGACGGGGCGTGGTCGGGGTGCAATATGTTTTTGCTCAACACCCCCGCCGCGACCGCCGCAATCCGCACCTGGGAAGCGGTCGAGGCCGAACGCAAGCAGCCCTGGAAGATTGCCGCGCGGTTGGGGGCAGGCACGTTGTTGTCGTATCTTTCCGGTCGTTTGACCCTGGCCGAGGCAATCGCCCGGCTTGGCGACAAAATGGGTCTGAAGGCGGTCGTGGTCGCCGCGCGCGATGGTCTGGCGGCGGTCGATGTCGACAAAATCGCCGATCTCGTTCAGGTAAGGCAAATCTTGAGTGGTAAAGTCTGACCGGCGAAACGGGTTGCTTTTGCCGCGCCGTCTGCCAAGGCGGCGCTTTCGTTACAAACGGGTTACACCCGGTACAAATGCAGGATTTCCATGGCTCCGATCAAGACCGCCATCATCGGTGTTGGCAACTGCGCCAGTTCGCTGGTCCAGGGCGTCGCCTATTACCGTGACTCCAATAGCCCCCAAGGCCTGATCCATGATCGCATCGGCGGCTATGGCGCGGGCGATGTGGAATGGGTACTCGGCATCGACGTCGATCAGCGCAAGGTCGGCAAGGACATCTCCGAAGCAATCTTTGCTGCGCCCAACAACACCGCGGTGTTCATGCCCAAAGTCCCCGACTCTGGGGTCAAGGTGATGATGGGCCAGGTGCTCGATGGCGTTGCCGATCACATGACCGGGATGGGCGAAAAGGGCTTCGTTGTCGCCAGCGATGCCCAGCCGGACAAGGCTGCCGTGGTCAAGGCGCTCAAGGATTCGGGCGCTGAAGTGCTGATCAACTTCCTGCCCGTCGGCTCGCAGACCGCGACCGAATTCTATATGGAATGTGCGCTCGAAGCAGGCGTTGCAGTCGTCAACTGCATGCCGGTGTTCATTGGCAGCAACCCCGAATGGGAAAAGCGGTTCCGCGACAAGAACATTCCGATCGTGGGCGACGACGTCAAGGCGCAGCTTGGTGCGACGATCGTCCACCGCGTGCTGTCAAGCCTGTTCGGCGCGCGCGGGGTAAACGTTGAGCGGACCTATCAGCTCAACACCGGCGGCAATACCGACTTCATGAACATGCTCGATCGCCAGCGGTTGGGCAGCAAGAAAGAATCGAAGACCGAGGCGGTGCAGGCGATGCTCGCCCAGCGTCTGGCCGACGAGAACATCCACATCGGGCCGTCGGACTATGTGCCATGGCAGAAAGACAACAAGCTGTGCTTCCTGCGGATGGAAGGCCAGTTGTTCGGCGGCGTTCCGATGAACCTGGAAATGCGCCTTTCGGTCGAGGACAGCCCCAATTCGGCGGCGGTGGTGATCGATGCGATCCGCTGCTGCAAGCTGGCGCTCGATCGCGGCGAGGGCGGCGCGCTGATCGGCCCGAGCGCGTACTATTGCAAGCACCCGCTGCAGCAGTTCAACGACGATACTGCGGCGCAAATGGTCGAGGAATTTATCGCCGACGCCACCTTCGCGGCGGAGTAGCGTCCGGACAATGGCGGTCACAGGCGTCGCCGCCAGGGTCCGCTGACACTTTGGTTTGGAGCAGTTGATGGATGCGCTGATCATCGCCGCGGGCTACGGCAACCGGATACGCGAGATTTCCGATTCCAAGCCGCTGACGCCGATTGCCGGGGTGCCGCTGCTGGAACTGAGCGTGCGCCAGGCGCGCGCCGCGGGCGTCGAGCGCGTGGTCGTCGTCACCGGCCATCAGGCGGTCGAAATCGAGAAATTCCTGCCGACGCTGTCTGCCCGCGTGGGCATCCCCGTGGTTTCCGAACGGGTTCTCCACTGGTCCACCCCCAACGGCTATTCGGTGATGGCTGGAGCGGCGCGGATCGCCAAGATGGGTGGGGGCGACTATCTGCTGATGATGGCCGACCACATCTTCGAATCGGGCATCCTCGATCGGTTGGCACAGCAAGGCATGAAAAGCCGCGGAGTTACCCTCGCGATCGACCGACGCACCACCGGCCCGCTGATCGATCCCGAAGACGCCACCTGGGTCAAGACCGATTCCGATGGGCGGATCGAGGCGATCGGCAAAACCATCACCGATTACGACGCGGTCGATTGCGGCGCGTTCCTGGCGACGCCCGAACTCGCAAACGCCATTCAGGCCGCCATTTCCGATGGCAAGAGCGGAAGCCTCTCGGACGGCATGCAGCGACTTGCCGACGCCGGCCGTGCGGCCACGATGGATATCGGCGAGG
>JANMPV010000228.1:0-4467 GCA_031370045.1 Novosphingobium sp.
CGCTGCCGTTCAACGCGGCGGGCGGGGTCGGCTGCATCTCGGTCACCGCCAATGTCGCGCCAGCCTTGTGCGCTGAATTCCAGCAGGCCTGCGCCGACAACGATCTGGTCAAGGCGCGCGAGCTCAACGACCGGCTGTATCCGCTCCACTATGCGATGTTCGGCGATGCCAGCCCCGGCCCGGTCAAGTACGCCCTGACCCGGGTCCATGACTGGCTGACCGAGGACCTCCGCCTCCCGCTGACCCCGTGCAGCGACGCGGCAAGGACGGCGGTTGATGCGGCGCTGGAGCACGCGGGACTGGTTTGAATTCGTCCGCCATTGGCGGTTATCGATTCCATTTGTCAGTCATCGTCCCTACATCGCATCCCACCATGGCCCGTCCCAAACCCAAAGCCTTCGACAAGGTCAAGATCGTCGCCGAGAACCGGCGCGCGCGGTATGAGTATTTTATCGAGGACGTGTTCGAGGCGGGGATCATGCTCACCGGGACCGAGGTGAAAAGCTTGCGCTTCGGCGAGGGTTCGATCGCCGAGAGCTATGCCGAAGTGAAGAACGGCGAGGTCTGGCTGGTCAATTCCAACGTGCCCGAATTCAGCCACGGCAACCGCCACAACCACGTCCCCAAGCGCCCGCGCAAGCTGCTGCTCCACGAACGCGAGATCGCCAAGTTCCACGGCGCGGTCGAGCGCAAGGGGATGACGCTGGTTCCGCTGTCGGTCTATTTCAACGGTCGCGGGCGGGCCAAGGTCGAACTCGCGCTGGCCAAGGGCAAGAACGCTGCCGACAAGCGCGCGACGACGAAAGACCGCGACTGGCAGCGCGACAAGGCGCGCATCATGCGCGAGAATCGATAGTCATGCCGACAAACCGCTTTGCTGCCTGGGCGCGGCGCGCAATGCCCACGCGTGAGCAGATGGCGCGCAGCAGATGGATTCCGGAGCGCGTGCTCGAAAGCCAGTTGTGGCGCTTCACCCGCCGCTCGGTCCCGCGCGGGGTGGCGCTGGGGCTGCTCGTGGGGATACTCCTGCCCGTCGCACAGATCATCTTTGCTGCGATCCTCAGCTTTCCGGTTCGCGCCAACGTGCCGGTGGCGGCGCTGACGACGTTCGTCACCAACCCTTTCACCACGCCGTTCATCTGGGCCGCATCGTATCAGGTCGGCGCCTGGCTGCTGCGGATCGACGCCGCCGTGGCCGGCGGCCCGATCGATCATTTGTTCGAGATTACCGATTTTTGGAGCGCGATCCAGTGGCTTACCTCGGAGGGCAAGGTCCTGGCTCTAGGGCTGGTCGTGGTCGCATTATTCGCGGCCGCTGCGGGCTATCTCGTGGCCAGCTTCGGCTGGCGCGGCTGGATCGTCTCGCGCCGCCGCAAGGCGCGGGCGCGGGCCGGGGCGGGCGGGCGATGAGCGGCTGGAGCGCCTGGCTCTCGCGTTCCATCCCGACGCGGGAGAGTCTCGAGCGCAACCGCTGGCTCAAGCCCTTCGCGCACCGCCTGCTGCGCTCCGAACTATGGCGCTTCACCCGCCGCTCGGTGCCGCGCGGGGTGGCGCTAGGGCTGTTCGTGGGGGTGATGATCCCGCTCGCCCACTTCGTCGTCGCAGCGTTCCTGGCGGTGTTCATCCGCGCCAACATCCCCTCGGCGTTGGCCGCGACGTTTATCGGTTTTCCGGTGATCTACCTGGTGCTGGTCGCGCTCGCCTATCGCATCGGCGAGTTCCTGCTCCACGTCGATGCGATGACCGGGATCCAGCCGCTCGGTGAGACGATGCAGTCGTTTCCGACAAGTCAGATTGGCCAGACCGGCCACCTGCTCCAATTGCTGACCGGAGCGGGGCTGGATACCGCGCTCGGGCTGCTGGTGATCGCCTCGGTCCTCGCCTCGCTCGGCTATGTCCTGAGCGGCGTCTTCTGGCGCTGGTGGGTGGGGCGGCGGCGGCGGATGCGCCTGATCGCGCGGCGGCTGGCGCGCGAGGCGGCCAGTTGACCCAGGCGCTGGCTGTGGAACCTGGAGATTCTCCTGCGCCTGCAGGCGATTGGGCGCTGCTGGGCGCAGCGTTGCTGAGTTCGGCGGCGCTCGTCTGGTTCGTTTCGGGGCAGCCGCTGGTTGCCGTGGCCTATGCCGGGGGCGTGTTTGCGCTGGGCGGGCTCGGCCGCGTCCTGATCCGCGCCCACACCCCTGCGCCGGTCGCCGAGTTCGCCCAGCCCGACTGGTCGGTGACCCAGTCCGCGATCGAACGCCCCGATGCCGCGGTGGCGGTGACCGATCGTGCCGGGCGGCTGGTCTGCGCCAACACCCGCCATCTGGAATGGTTCGGGGTCGCTTCGGCCCCGCCGCGCCTGACGCTCGATGCCGCCGCAGTCGAACGTCTCGACCGCGCTGCGCGCGCGGCCTGGCGCGATGGCAGCGCGGCGGCGGACGGCCTTGAAGGCGGCGAGCAGCGCTGGCGTGCGGATATCCGGCGCAGCGGGCGCGGCGAGGACTTCCTGATCTGGACCGTGACCCCGGTGATCCGCAGCGACGCCGCCGCCGAGGCCGCGCGCGCCATATCCGGCAAGCTCGGCAAAGTGCTCGGCGAGGCTGGCTTGCAAGCGGCAATCGTCGCTCCCAATGGCGCGATCCTTGCTGCCAACACCTCGTTCGTCCAGCGCGCCACTGGCGATGCCGCGGCCAGCGTCACCGGCGGCCAGTTCGTCGCGCACTTGCGTAGCGACGAGCAGGACCGCATTTATTTTGCCCGCGAAGGCCGCAAGGGTCCCGCGCTGCGCCTCGTCCATCTGCCGCTGTTCGATCCCGACGCAGGCGTTCCAGCCGATCCGGCCAAAGATCCCGCCGCGATGATCCTGCTCGAAAGCGGAGTGGGTGAGGGCGAGAGCCAGGCCGGCATCCCCCAGATCGAGGCGCTGCTCAGCCGGCTTCCCCTGGGGCTGGCGATGTGCGAGCGCGATGGCCGCTTCCTGTTCGCCAACGAGGCGTTCCTGCGTGCCGCCGGGCACGACGACCGGATCGCGCCGCCCTATCCCAGCGATCTGGTGATCCGCGAAGACAAAGGCGCGCTGGCCGATGCGGTGCGCCGCTATGCGCAAGGCTCGCCGTCCGCCGGAGACATGGCGATCCGCTTGCGCAGCAGCCCCGAAGAGCCGGTAACGCTGAGCATCGCCGGGGTGCGCGGGCTGGGCGAGGGTTCGGTTCTGCTCAGCCTCAAGGATTCGTCCGAAGAAACCCGGCTCAAGCGCCAGATCGCGCAGGCGACCAAGATGCAGGCCGTGGGCCAACTCGCGGGCGGGGTCGCGCACGATTTCAACAATGTGCTGACCGCGATCATCGGCTTTTGCGACCTGATGCTGCTGCGCCATACCCCCGGCGACAGCGACTACGACGATATCCAGCAGATCCGCGCCAATTCCAACCGCGCCGCCAGCCTAACCCGCCAGCTCCTCGCCTTCTCGCGCCAGCAGACCCTGCGCCCGCAAGTCCTCCAGCTCCCCGACGTGGTCTCCGACGTCTCGCAGATGCTGAAACGTCTTCTGGGAGAACGCATCGCGCTGGCGGTCGATCACGATCGCGATCTGGGTGCGGTGCGTGCGGACAAGACCCAGCTCGAACAGGTCATCGTCAACCTCGCGGTCAACGCCCGCGATGCGATGCAGGGCCAGATCGGCAAAAGCGGCGGCGACGGCGCTGGCACGCTCAAACTCAACACCCGCCGCATCACCGCCGCGCAAGTCCGCAAAATGAAGAGCGATGTCCTGCCCGTGGCCGATTATACCGCGCTGATCGTGTCCGACACCGGCAGCGGCATCCCGCCCGAAAACCTCGGCAAGATTTTCGAACCGTTCTTCACCACCAAGGAGCTTGGCCGAGGTGGTGTAATGGGCGGCACCGGCCTCGGCCTCTCGACCGTCTATGGCATCGTCAAGCAATCGGGCGGGTTCATCTTCGCCGAAAGCGAACTGGCCCCCTCGCCCCACAGCGGCACGACGTTCAGCATTTATCTGCCCGTGCATGAACCTTCGTCCGCTCAGCCTGAGCCTGTCGAAGGCCCCAAGCCCGCCCCGGCGGCATGGAGCGGTGGCGGACACGTGCTGCTGGTCGAGGACGAAGACACCGTCCGCGTGGTCGCCGAACGCGCGCTGGTCCGCGCCGGGTTCACCGTGACCGCGGCGCGCGATGGCGAGGAAGGGCTCGAGCGGGTCCAGGCGGGCGAGGCGTTCGATCTGGTGGTCAGCGACGTGGTCATGCCGATCATGGACGGCCCGGCGATGGCCCGCGCGATCCGCGCCCTGCGTCCCGCGCTGCCGTTCCTGTTCATGTCCGGCTATGCCGAGGAACAGCTCCGCCGCGAGATCGACATCCCCAACATGCACTTCCTCCCCAAGCCGTTCAGTGTGGCGCAGATCGGCGAGGCGGTGGAGGGGGTGTTGCGGGGCGGGGCGGGCTAAACTGCTGGTTCGGCTGGTCCTGC
>JANMPV010000272.1:0-17553 GCA_031370045.1 Novosphingobium sp.
TTCGAGGTGCCTCCCTCGGGGGCAGTGATGCAAATTGTGGCTGCCGGTGAAACGATAGCCATTCCCCTCGAAGGCTTCATCGACATCGCCGCCGAAAAGGCCCGCCTCGAAAAAGCGCTCGCCGCCTCGCAGAAGGAAGCCACCTCTTTCGCCGCCCGCCTGTCTAACCCCGCGTTCGCCGAAAAGGCCAAGCCCGAGGCGGTCGATAAGGCGCGCGCCGATCACGCCCACCACGCCGCCGAAGCCGAGCGGCTGGCGGCGGCACTGGCGCGGTTGGGTTAGGCGGGGTATGCATCTTGCTGCTGCCCTTGCGATTTGCAAGCGCAGCCACAAGCGGAGGAAATCGACCGTGAAGACACTGGTGATCGCCGAATTTCCGGCAAAGGAAGGCAAGTTCGAAGAGCTGGAGGCCACCCTGCGAGCCGCGCTGGTCGATACGCGCGCCTTCGATGGCTGTATCTCGCTCGAAACCTACCTGCACCGCGAATCCAAGACCTTCACCTTGATCGAAGACTGGGAATCGGCCGATCACTACGCCAAGTATATCGCGTGGCGGATGGAAACGGGCCTGGGGGAAACGCTCGACGCGTTGCTTGTCGGTGGAGCCGAGGGCTTTAAGCCCCGTACTTTCACCGCAACCGATATCTAGTTCAACGGTTGCACCTGACCCTCGCCACTACCTCTCGCCGAGAATTTTGACCGCGAGGAACCGTTTTCCTACACGCACCCGATTGTGCCATGGGATGCGGATGCCGCCGTTCGTGTCCACCCTCGCCCGCGTTTTCACGCGCGCGCGCGCAGGGTGGGATTTTTCGCTCAGGACAGTGGTCCACGTGGTCCAAGCTACAGGCGGTGCCCGATGCCGCTGACCCTTGCCACCACCACTGCGGATGAAGCCGAAATCTTCGCCTCAATCCAGGGTGAGGGGCCGTCGGCGGGGCGACCTTCGGTGTTCGTGCGGCTGTCGAACTGCAACCTGGCGTGCGTGTGGTGCGATACTGCGTACACTTGGCGTTTTAGCGGGCCTGACGCGTTCGAGCGCAGGGCCAATCAGGTGATGCTGCGCGTGGAAGACACCGCCGCCCGCATAGTCGCATTCAACGGCACCCGCCTCGTCGTGACCGGCGGTGAGCCTTTGCTTCAGGCCCCGGCGCTGGCGCGAATGCTGGCGCTGCTCCCCGCCATGCACGTCGAGATCGAGACCAACGGCACCGTCGCCCCACCGCTCGCGCTCGATGCGCTGGTCCACCAGTACAACGTCAGCCCCAAACTCGCCCATTCGGGCAACCCCGCCGCGCTCGCGCTGATCCCCGAACGCCTCACCGCGTTCGCCGCTGACCCGCGCGCGTTCTTCAAGTTCGTGGTCGCCACCCCCGGCGATGTCGCCGAAGTCCTCGCCCTCGCGCAAACGTATGCGATCCCCCGCGAGCGCCTGTTCCTCATGCCCGAAGGCACCGACAGCGCCACTTTGCGCACCCGCTCGCGCTGGCTGGCGGAGTTTTGCACAACCGAAGGCCTGCGCCTGTCGGATCGCTTGCACATCCACCTCTACGGCGACACGAGGGGGGCGTGAGCGATTTTGCCCCGATCGATGCCCCGGGGCCACAGGCCGCCGAGCCCGATGACCCCTATCCCAAAGGCGATCTGACCAAAGGCCCGATCCTGCGCACGCTGGTGGTGTTCGCGATCCCTGCGCTGATTTCCAACATCGTCCAGACCCTCAACGGCTCAATCAACACCGTGTGGGTGGGGCGGCTGCTGGGCGAGAACGCGCTGGCCGCCACCGCCAACGCCAACATCATCATGTTTCTGACGTTCGGCACTGTGTTCGGGTTCGGGATGGCGACGACGGTGCTGGTCGGACAGAAGTTCGGCGCGCGCGACCTGCTGGGGGCACGCCAGGCGTTCGGCGGCGGGGTCGGCTTTTGCACCGGGCTGGCGACGCTGATCGCGGCGGCGGGGTGGATTTTCGCGCCGCAACTGCTCCAGATCCTCTCGACCCCACTCCCCGCGCGCCCGTTCGCGCTGTCGTATCTGCGGGTGATCTTCGTCTCGATGCCGTTCGGGGTGCTTTCGATGATGGTCTCCATGGGGCTGCGCGGGGCGGGCGATGCAACCACGCCGTTGCGCGCGACGATCCTGACGGTGGTGCTCGACGTGATCTTCAACCCGCTGCTGATCCTGGGGATCGGCCCGTTCCCGCGGCTGGGGATCGCCGGATCGGCCCTGTCGAGCGCCCTGGCCAGCGCCATCGGATCGGCGGTGATGATCTGGCGGATCTATGCCAGGGATCTGCCGCTGCGCCTGCGCGGCAGCGAGCTGCGCTTCCTGCGCCCCAACGCCGATGAATTGCGCTATCTGCTGACCAAGGGTTTTCCGATGGGCGCGCAGATCCTGGTCAGCGCCGCCGCCGGGCTGATCATGGTCGGGCTGGTCAACCGCGAGGGGGTGATGTCGGCCGCGGCCTATGGCACCTCGTTGCAGCTGTGGAACTACATCCAGATGCCCGCGATCGCGATCGGATCGGCGATCACCGCGATGGTCGCGCAGAACATTGGCGCGGGGCAGCACGAACGGGTGAGCCGGATCACCTGGGCGGGAATCGGGCTGAACACTGCGGTGACCGCGGTGGTGACCGCGCTGATCCTGCTGTTCGATCGCCCGGTGCTCGAGCTGTTCCTGGGCAGCCACAGCGCGGCAGTGCCGCTCGCGCGGCATATCCAGTTCGTAGTGACCTGGTCGTTCGTGCTGATCGGGGTGATGATGGTGCTGTTCGCGACGATGCGCGCGTACGGCGCGGTCTATGCTCCGCTGGTGATCATGTTCGTCGCGCTCTATCCGGGGCGGATCGGGTTCTACACGCTGGCTTATCCGGTGATCGGGCAGGAGGCGGTGTGGTGGTCGTTCCCGGTGGGGTCGGTGATTTCGGCCGTGACCGCGGTGCTGTATTATAGGTTCGGACCGTGGCGGCGCAAAGTCAGCGCGAGGCTGACGGCGGCAGCGGCGGAGGCCAAGTAGGACTCAGCCCGGCGTTGCCCCGTCGCGCTCGCGCAAGTCGTTGTGGATCGCCACCGCAGCGACTGCAGCCTGCCCCATTGCAACGCTGATCTGATCGAGCCCGGAGACCAGATCGCCCGCCGCATATAGTCCTTTTAACCCCAGTTGCTGGTGCCCCCCGGTCAGCACGCAGCGCTGCTCGTCGGTGCGCAGGCCCAGCGCCTCAAGCAGCGCGACGTTGGGGTCAGAACCCAGCGCCGGGTACAGCGTGTCGACCTCGGCGACATCCCCCGCCGCGAACGACAGTCGCACGCCCTCGCCCGAAAAGTCATACGCGACGACCGGACGCGGATCCCAGCTCACGCCGTGATCGGCAAGGTTCTTGCGGTCCTTTTCGTGAAGCTCGCACTCGATCAGCGTGAAGAGGGTGACGAGGGGGGTGAAAGTGCGCAGGAACAGCGCCTCGGCGACACCATGGCTCTCCGCGCCAACCACGCCGATCCGCGCACCGAACGCGGGGCCGCCTGCCTCCCATCCATCGCACACCGGACAATAGCGCAGCTTTCCGTCAGCCAGCGCGGCGCGGTGGACCGCCTCGTCCATTTCCGGACGGCGGTTGTCGACCCCGGTGGCGAACAGGACGGTGCGCGCGGTGATCCCTATGCCCTCGCCCGCAAGCCCCCAGTCTGCACCGGAAGGAGTGACCTCGGCGACATCGCCAACGCGAAGGTCAGCGCTGTATTTCGCCGCTTGGCACCCCATCCGTTCAAGCAGCTCGCTCCCCGCGATACCTTCGGGAAACCCGGCATGGTTGTGGCTGGTCGGGATAAGCGCGGCCCGGCTGCCGCCCCGGTCGAACAGCACCACCCGGCGGCGGAAGCGCGCCAGATAGATCGCCGCAGTCAGGCCAGCGGGGCCTCCGCCGATAATCGCGCAATCGAAAGCCTCGCTCATCACAGGTTGATCTTGAAGCCCTCGTGGCTGCGGGCCCAGCCCAAGCGTTCGTAAAACCGATGCGCGGCGCCGCGCGATTTGTCGCTGGTCAGTTGGACCATCCGGCAGTCTCGCGCACGACACTGTTCGACCCCCCATTCGATCATCGTCGCGCCGATCCCCTGCCCGCGCAACCTGCCCGCCACCCGCACTGCCTCGATCTGCCCGCGCCACACGCCGCGAAAGGCGATGCCGGGGATGAAGGTCAGTTGCATCGTGGCGATGATAACGCCGTCCTGCTCGGCGACGATCTGGCGCTGATCGGGGTTGGCGGTGATGATGTGGAAGGCGCGCTCGTACGCCGGATCGAGCGGCAGCGAAGGATCCTCGCGCTTTTCGCCCAAGGTGTCCTCGACGAGCAACGCGACGATGGCGGGCAGGTCGGCAAAGGTCGCATCGCGAAAGGTAACATTGGGCATAAGGGTAGGGTTACAGATGCCGGCTTCGCTTGCCAACCGCGCCGTTTATGCCACCTCCGCCGCGACTGGTAGCACCAGAAGCCGGGCCAGCGCCGGGCGGCACGAGCCGCAGTTGGTACCCGCGCCCAACGCCTCGCCGATTGAAGCGACGTCGACTAACTGGCATTCGGCAATGGCGTTGACGATGGTCTTCAAGCCGACGTCGAAGCAGGCGCACACGATCGGGCCGCTATCGGCCGCCGCGCCGGGCGCGCGCCCGGCCAGCACCGAGGGGGCGCTGGGGGCCTCACCAAGCATCGCCAGCAGGTAATCGCGCGGCGGCAGTTCGCCGCTGCGGGTGACCATCAGCACCGCCGCCAGCCGCCCATCGTACATCACCGCGACCCGGCGCGAGCCGCGTGCTTTATCATCCGCCTCAAGCATCTCGCCGCGCGGGAGCAATTTTTCCAACGCGCCGGGATCGCCGTTGCCCGCCAGTTCCCACAGCGTGCCGCCGCACGCTGCGATTCGCGTGACCCACAGGCAATCGGGCAGGCGTTCGAGGTCGCGGTTGACGATCAGGAAGCCGCGCCACGCCACCGCGACCGGCTCGATCCGCAGCGGGGTCGCCTTGAATCCCGGCTGACCCGAAACCGGATCGGCGAGCGGGCGTGGCAATGCGCCGGTGCGCCCGCCGCTGGCGTTCTGATCGGTCCAGTGGATCGGCACGAATGCCTCGCCGCGGCGCTGGCCATCGCTCGACTCGACTCGATAAATACTGCTGCCCTGCGGGGTCGAGAGCCGCGCGATCCCACCCGCCTCCAGCCCCAGCTCGGCAAGGTCGGTCGGATGGATCTCGACCCGCGGTTCGTCGCGGTGGCGCGCGAGCCGGGGCGACAGCCCGGTGCGGGTCATCGTGTGCCAGTGATCGCGATAGCGCCCGGTGTTGAAGATCATCGGCCAGCGCGGGAGCACGGCCTCGGCTGCGCGCTGGGCCACAGTGATCAGCAGAGCGCGGCGATCGGGGGTGGAATAATGCCCGTCGGCAAACGCCTCGCCGCCCCACCGGAACGGCGCCATCGTCTCGTAATCGGCGTTTCCCTGCGCCGCTTGGCCAGGCAGCGCGAACAGGCGTGTGCCGTCGTTCTCATACGTCGAGAGCCGGCAATGTTCGCGCCAGATGTCGGCGGGGCGATCATAGGCGAAGGCGTTCTTCCAGCCCATCCGCTGCGCCACTTCCTTGACGATCCACCAGTCGGGCCTGGCCTCGCCCGGCAGCGCCAGGAAAGGGCGCTGGCGGGTGACCATCCGTTCGGAATTGGTCACGGTGCCGTCCTTTTCGCCCCACGCTGCGGCGGGCAGGCGAACGTGCGCGAATTGCGAAGTATCGGTTTCGGCTACCACATCGGACACCACCACGAACGGACAACGCGCCAGCGCATCGCGCACCCGGCCGACATCGGGCATCGATACTGCGGGATTGGTCGCCATCACCCACAGCGCCTTGATCCGCCCCTGGCCGAGCTCGCGGAACAGATCGACCGCCTTGAGCCCCGGCCTTGTCGCCATCCTCGGCGCGGCCCAGAACCGCCCGACCCGGGCGACTTTGTCGGGCGCGAAATCCATGTGCGCGGCCAAGCTGGAGGCCAGCCCGCCGACCTCGCGCCCGCCCATCGCGTTGGGCTGGCCGGTGATCGAGAACGGCGCCGCGCCGGGCTTGGCGATCCGCCCCGTGGCCAAATGCACGTTGAGGATCGCGTTGACCTGGTCAGTCCCCGCGAGCGACTGGTTGATCCCCTGGCTGAACAGCGTGACCGTCCGCGGGGTAGCGGCGAACAGCTCGAAGTAGCGCCTCAGATCGGCGGCGGGCACATCGCAGGCGCGCGCCAGCGACCACAGATCGCTGCCCTCGCCCAGTTTGTCCCAGAAATTATCGGGCACGGTAACGTGCGCGGCGAGATACCCCTCGTCGAGCGCGCCGTGATCCCGGCACCAGGCGAATAGCCCGTTCATCAGCGCGACATCGCTGCCCGGGCGGATCGCCAGGTGAAGGTCGGCGCCCTCGGCGGTTTCGGTGCGGCGCGGGTCGATCACCACCAGCTTGGTGCCGCAGGCCGCCCTCGCCGCCTCGATCCGCTGCCACACGATCGGATGGCACCATGCGGTGTTCGATCCCACCAGGACGACAAGGTCGGTCTGGTCGAGATCGGCATAACTGGCGGGGACGATATCCTCGCCGAACGCGCGGATGTGCCCGGCGACCGCGCTGGCCATGCACAGCCGCGAATTGGAGTCGATATTGGCTGAGCCGATGAAGCCCTTCATCAGCTTGTTGGCGACGTAATAGTCTTCGGAGAGGAGCTGACCGGAAACGTAGAACGCGACGCTGTCGGGCCCGTGGCGCGCGATGGTGTCGCGAAACCGCCTGGCGACCAGATCGAGCGCCTTGTCCCAGGTGGCCCGGTTCTTGCCGATCATCGGGTGAAGCAACCCGCCTTCGAGCCCGACGGTTTCGCCGAGGCAAGTGCCCTTGGAGCAGAGCTTGCCGTGGTTGGCGGGGTGATCGGCGTCGCCCTCGATCTTGACTTGGCGTTCGCCGGTGGGGGTCGCACGGATACCGCAACCGACCCCGCAATAGGCGCAGGCGGTGCGGATCGTCACAAGCCCCTCCCCTTCAGGGGAGGAGTTGGGGTGGGGTTTGTCCGGCCAGCCCAAGGTCGCGTAAACCGACAGGCCCTTTTGCGCCGGGGTCAGCGCCAGCGCCTTGGAAATATCGGGCGCGAGCGGTCCGAGCAGGACCCAGACCATGAAGGCGAGGTCGAAATAGAGGAACGCCGCGATCAAAGTCGGGGTGTGCCCTCTCGACCAGAAGCTGGTCTTGGGCGCAGGCGTGGTCTTGTCCCAGAATGCAGTCGCCATGGTGTCTCTCCTTGGGGAAGCGACAAAGAAAAAGCCGCCAGGAGGCGACCCTTGCGGGTTGCATCCTGACGGCTTCGTTGCCTGTTAGCGGGCGGCTTCGATGCCGGTCCGCGTTCCGCCCCGGCCCCCCACGCTGGAGACCCGCAAGCGTCTATTTCGTGCCCGGCATCCTTGCCGATCGCCTTAAGGCTGCCCGATTCGCTGCACTTGCGCCACATCTATTTCGCAGTTGCAGCATTTTATCCTCCCCGGCACGGAAAGGACTTACAGCCCCGCCAGATATCCCGGAATATCCTCGGGATCGAAAGCGCGGCCGTCGAAAAAGGTATCGCTGCCCAAGATCAATCGGCCTTGCGCGGCCCCCACGCCGAGCGCGCCGGTGACCGCGCCTTCTCTGCAGCATAGCACCAGCCCAAGCTTGCCGCCCTCGCGCAGCGTTGACGAGGCGATGCGCGAGTGTTCTAGCGCGCACGCAGCACCGACGGTGCGCGGGAGAGACCGACACGTGAACAAAGTGACAGAACCGAATCAAGATCACCCCGCCGCCGCATGGCCCGCGATGACGATGGACGAAGCCGAGGAGCTGCTGTGCGCCCCTGATGCGCCGTTCGAAGTGGAGACCGTGACGATCCGCGGGCTGGCGACCCGCACCTGGAAAAACGCGATCCCCTCACTGGCCGCGCTGACCGGAGCGGGGCGCGCGTATGGCGACAGCACTTTCCTTGTCTACGAGGACGAGCGGGTCAGTTATGATGCCTGGCATCGTGCGGTTGCGGCGCTGGCGGAGCATTTGCGCAGCAGCGGCGTGGCCAAGGGCGACCGCGTTGCGCTGGCGATGCGCAACCTGCCCGAATGGCCGGTGGCGTTTTTTGCGGCGACCGCGATCGGCGCGATCTGCGTACCGCTCAACGCGTGGTGGACCGGGGCCGAGCTGGCCTATGGGATCGCCAATTCGGGCGCCAAGATGTTGATCTGCGATGACGAGCGGCTAGCGCGAATCGCCCCGCACCGTGCCGCGCTCACCGCACTCGAACAGGTTATCGTGAGCCGCTGCGAGACCGCACCCGCCGATTGCACGACGCTCGAAGCGATCATCGGCCTGCCCTCCAGCTATGCCGACCTGCCCGATCGCGAGCTGCCCGAGACCGATCTGGCCCCCGATGACGACGGAACGATCTTCTACACCAGCGGCACCACCGGCAACCCCAAGGGTGCACTGGGCACGCATCGCAACCTGCTGACCAACATCGTGTCCTCGGCCTATCACGGCGCGCGCAGCTTCCTGCGCCGCGGCGAGGTGCCGCCCGAGCCGACCCCCAAGGTGCTGCTCGTGGTGATCCCGCTGTTCCACGTCACCGCGTGTTCGGCGATGCTGATGGGTGCGATCGCGGGCGGGCATCGCCTGGTGTTCATGCACAAATGGGATACGCTCAAGGCGTTCGCGATCATCGAGCGCGAGAAGGTCAACGTGACCGGCGGGGTGCCGACGATCGCCTGGCAACTGCTCGAACATCCCGATCGCGGGCAGTTCGATCTGACGAGCCTCGAATCGGTCAGTTATGGCGGCGCGCCTTCCGCGCCCGAACTGGTCCGCAAGATCCGCGATGAGTTCGGCGCGATGCCCGGCAACGGCTGGGGGATGACTGAGACGATGGCCACGGTCACCGGGATCACCGCCGAAGATTATCTCGACCGCCCGACCAGCGCCGGACCTGCGGTGCCCGTCGCCGACCTCAGGATCATGGACGAAGACGGAGTTCACGAACGCCCGACCGGCGAAGTCGGCGAATTGTGGGCGCGCGGGCCGATGGTGGTCAAAGGCTATTGGAACAACCCCGAGGCAACCGCGGCGACCTTTATCGACGGCTGGGTCCGCACCGGCGATCTCGCCCGGCTCGACGATGATCGCTTCGTCTATATCGTCGACCGCGCCAAGGACATGTTGATCCGCGGCGGCGAGAACATCTATTCGTCCGAGGTCGAAAACGCGCTCTACGATCACCCCGCGGTGACCGATGCGGCGGTGATCGGCATCCCCCACCGCACCCTCGGCGAAGAACCCGCCGCCGTGGTACACCTCGCGCCCGGCTCTCATGCCAGCGAGGCCGAATTACAGGACTGGGTTCGCATGCGGATCGCGGCATTCAAGGTGCCGGTGCGGATCGTGTTCATGGCCGAAACCCTGCCGCGCAACGCCAACGGCAAGATCCTCAAAAAGGAACTTGGCCCCCTGTTCGAGGAACCCGCATGACCCAACTGTTCGACCTCACCGGCAAAGTCGCGGTGATCACCGGCAGCTCGCGCGGGATCGGCCGCGCGATTGCCGAGGCGATGGCCGATCACGGCGCGCGGGTGGTGATCTCCAGCCGCAAGCAGGACGCCTGCGAGGTGGTCGCCGCCGCGATCAACGCCAAGCACCCCGGGGCCGCCACCGCGATTGCCGCCAGCATATCGTCCAAGGCGGCGCTCGAAGAGCTGGTGGCACAGACCCAAGCTCAAGTCGGCGCGATCGACGTGCTGGTCTGCAACGCCGCCTCCAACCCCTATTACGGCCCGATGAGCGGGCTCGGTGACGATGCTTTCCGCAAGATTCTCGACAACAATGTCCTCTCGAACCACTGGCTGATTCAGATGTGTCTGCCCGGCATGATCGCGCGCAAGGATGGCGCGATCGTGGTTATCAGCTCGATTGGGGGACTGCGCGGTACGGCCACGCTTGGAGCGTACGCGATCTCCAAAGCCGCCGATCTGGCGCTGGTCCGCAACCTTGCGGTCGAGGTCGGCCACCACAACATCCGCGCCAACGCCATCGCGCCGGGCCTGATCCGCACCGATTTCGCCAAGGCGCTGTGGGATAACCCCGAGGTCACCCAGCGCTTCAACACCGAACACCCGATGCGCCGGATCGGCGAACCCGAGGAGATCGCCGGGGCCGCAGTGTTCCTCGCCAGCCGCGCGGGCAGTTATGTCAACGGCCAGACGATCGTGGTCGACGGAGGTTCGACGATATGACCAGAAGTTCGCACGGCATGAACGCAGAGCGCCTCACTCGGATCGCGCCGTTCCTCCAGGAACGCTACGTCGGTCTGGGCAAGCTGCCGATGGCCGACATCCTGGTCGCGCGCGATGGCGAGCCGGTCTACCGCGCCACGCTCGGCAACGCCCGCGCCGATGGCACGGCGCTGGGCCAAGATGCGATCTTCCGCATCGCCTCGATGACCAAGCCGGTCACCTCGATCGCGTTCATGCAATTGGTAGAGGAAGGCAAAGTCGCGCTCGACGATCCGGTGGCGCGGGTGATCCCCGAATTCGCCAATCTCGGGGTCTACAACGGCGGCGGCGGAGCGGCGCCGTTCGCCCCGGTCAGGCCGTGCGCGGCGATGCGGATGATCGACCTGATGACCCACATGGCGGGGTTCACCTATGGCTTCCAGAACCGCACCAGCATCGACGCCGCCTATCGCGAATCCATGAACGACGGGGGCCGCGGGATCGGCGGGTTCGATTGGTTCGTCGCAGAACTAGCCAAGATCCCGCTGGAATTCGCGCCGGGAACGGCGTGGAATTATTCGGTGGCGACCGATGTGCTCGGTGTCGTCGTGGCGCGGCTGGCGGGCAAGCCCTTGGGCGAGGTCTTTGCCGAGCGAATCTTCGGTCCGCTGGGGATGAACGACACCGGGTTCACCTTGCCCGAAGCAGCCCGCGCGCGGCTGACCGACGCGTGGGCGTATAACCCTGGCAAGCCCCCAAGGCTGGTCGAACAGGCGACCGAGAGCAAGCTGACCCGGCCCGCCCGGTTCGAAAGCGGTGGCGGCGGGCTGCTTTCGACCACCGCCGATTACGACCGCTTCTGCCGCATGCTGATCGGCAAGGGTGCGCTCGACGGGGTGCGGATCGTCAGCCCCAAGACGCTCGATCTGATGACCCGCAACCATCTGCCGGGCGGGGTCGATCTCACCCAGTTGTCGCAGGCGCTGTTCAGCGAGGCGAGCAACGCAGGCACCGGCTTCGGGCTTGGCTTTGCGATGACGCTCGATCCCGCGCGGACGCTGATCCCGGGCAGCGCGGGCGAGTATTTCTGGGGGGGGATTTATTCGACTGCGTTCTTCATCGATCCCGTCGAGCGGCTGCACATGGTGTTCATGACCCAGCTGATGCCGTCGTCGAGCTATCCCATTCGCCGCCAGTTGAAGACGCTGATCTACAGTGCGATCGAAGACAGCTACGCCTGAGGAGAGAACCTATGTCTGAAGCCCTTCCCGGCGCAAAGGACCACATCGAAGCGGCGCGCGCCAACGCTGCCCAAGTCGACGACATTCCGGTCGGCACTGCGCTCAAACCGATCGCGCGGGTCGGCGTGCTGGGCGCTGGCACGATGGGCGGGGGGATCGCCATGAACTTCCTGACCGCGGGAATCCGGGTGACGATTGTCGAGGCCGAGCAGGCCAATCTCGACCGCGGCGTGGAGACGATCGCGCGCAATTACGCCAATTCGGTCAAGCGCGGTAAATTGAGCGAGGACGAAGCCGCGCAGGCTATGGCGCTGCTCACCCCCAGCCTGGCGTTCGCCGATCTGGGCACGGCCGACCTGGTGATCGAGGCGGTTTATGAAAACATGGACCTGAAAAAGGAGATTTTCGCCAAACTCGACAAAGTCGCCAAGCCCGGCGCGATCCTGGCCAGCAACACCAGCTATCTCAACATCGACGAGATCGCCGCTACCACCGCGCGCCCCGAAGCGGTGCTGGGGATGCACTTCTTCTCGCCCGCCAACGTAATGAAGCTACTCGAAGTGGTGCGCGGTGCGAAAACCGGCGCGGCCGAACTGGCCACGGTGATGGCGCTGGCCCCCACGATCGGCAAGATCGCGGTGGTTTCGGGGGTGTGCCCCGGGTTCATCGGCAACCGCATGCTCACCCCGCGCCAGCAACAGGCGCAGGCGCTGCTGATGGAAGGCGCAGGCTACAACGAAATCGACGACGTGCTGCTCGAATTCGGGTTTCCGATGGGGCCATTCCAGATGGGCGATCTGGCGGGCAACGACGTCGGCTGGCACCGTGATCCTTCGCGCGTGGAAAACCTGCGCGAGGCGCTGTGCGCGGTCGGACGGTTCGGCCAGAAGGCGGGCAAGGGCTGGTACGATTACGATGCCTACCGCCAGCGCACCCCCTCGGACGAGGTTCGCACCATCATCGCCGATTTCGCGACCAAGCAGGGCAAACCGCCGCGCGCGGTTTCAAAGGACGAAATCCGCGAGCGGCTGCTCTATCCGATGATCAACGAGGGTGCCAAAGTGCTCGACGAAGGCATGGCCCAGCGCCCCGGTGACATCGATACCGTGTGGCTCAACGGCTATGGCTGGCCGGCCTGGACCGGCGGCCCGATGTTCTGGGCCGAGCACGAGGGCCTGGCCAAAATCGTCGCCGGACTGGAGCGCTACGGGCTGGAAGTTGCGCCGTATCTGCGGGGGACGGCGGATGCGGGGGAAGGTTTCGCCTGAACTGTTTCCGCAAGTTGAGCTTGCCCGTTCAGGCGGCGAGCCGCACCGCGCGCAGAGCTTCGTCGAGCTGGTCGAGAGTGAACGGCTTGGTCAGCAGCGGCGCGACCGGAATATCGCCGCTCAGCGGCAGCGAGCGGTGTCCGGTGAGATAGACGAACGGGATGCCATCGGCGATCAGCCGTCTGGCCACCGGAGCCGATGTGGCATCGTCGCCCAGGGTGAAATCGAGCAGCGCGAACTCCAGCGCGACCGCATCGATCGTCGCCAGCGCCTGATCGATCGTGGCAGCAGACCCGACGACTTCGTGGCCGAGTTCCGCCAGGCTTTCTTCCAACAGCATCGCGAGCAAGGGCTCGTCTTCTACGACCAGTATTCTCATTCTTCTCATCCCTTGGCCGGTCCCGCCCGGCCGGAAGCCTTACTTCCCCCGCAATTTCCCCCGAAAACGCCACCGCTATCCTGTACTCCGGATACTGACATAAACATGACAATCGTGCAAACCGCCGGGGAACCAGCCCGGCCCATCGCCGATTAAGACCGGCAAATGGGCTCGAAATGGCGAAAGAACTGATGAGCGAAGCCCGGATCGGCGTTAGCGGCAAGACCAGGGCGATGACCCTGGTGGGGGTCGCGGCCTTGCATCTCGTGCTGATTACCGCGCTGATCAGCACTTTCGGGGTCGAGGTGGTGGTTCAGACGGTCAACTCGATCGCTGCGTTCAATGTTCCGGTGTCGCCCCCGCCTGTGCCTCCCGAACCCACGCCGCAAGCCACCCAGCCGCAAGGCGCTGCCGCCCCCCCTGCGCCCAAGGCGACGCCCCGACCGCGGCCCAGTCCGCGGATCGTCGTCGTTCCCAGGCCCGCGCCGACCGTGGCATCGACCGGCACTGCGCCGAAGTCGGGCGCGAGTGCGGCGGGCGCGGGCAGCGGAGGCGGAGGCCAGGGGAGCGGAACCGGGAGTGGCGGACGCGGTAACGGCAGTGGCGAGGGCCTGGTCGAGCGCGCCGAAAAGGTTGCGGGCGAGCTGCGCACCAAGGACTTTCCGCGCTCGGGCGCGAACGATCGCGACGGCAAGTTCATCGTCGTGCGCTATGCGGTGGGAACCGACGGGCGGGTCCACAATTGCCGGGTGGTCCAATCGAGCGGAAGCGCTGAGGCCGATGCGATTACCTGCCGCCTGATCGAGAAGCGGTTCCGCTATCGCCCGGCCGAGAATGCCGCGGGGAACCCCGTCGCCGACGAGACCGGCTGGAAGCAATGGTGGTGGCGCCCCGCCTGATTGCGACAGGTGCTAACGCTTGGATGCCAGGTCGCGGAAATGTGCCGAAATCAGCTGCGATCATGCGCTTAGGTGGATTGAATCCGCGACGAATGGTGGACACTGACCCCGCTTTATGTTGCACTGCAACGAAACCGAATCGTACCCAGTGCGTTCATGGGAGAGACAGCAAGCAGTTGCAGCCGGGACGATTGAGCATGACGTTCGAAATGCCGATAGATCGAAGCCAGAGCGAACCGGCCTCTGCCGAGATTCTCAACTTTTCCAACCGCGGCGGAGCCCCGCTCCGTTTGGCGCTGATCGGCGGTTTTGCCCCGCGCAAATGCGGCATCGCGACCTTCACCACCGATCTTTACGAGCAGCTCGCCGCGCATCAGCCGCGCATCTCGACCGACGTCTGGGCGATCGAGGATCGTGACGGCGATCCGGCCGACGCGCGGGTCGGTGGGCGGATCGCCAGCGACACTGCCGAAGATTACCGCAACGCCGCGCAGGCGATCAACCGGGGCGGCTACGACGCGGTTTGGCTCCAGCACGAATACGGCATCTTCGGCGGCGAGTGCGGCGAGATGGTAATCGACCTGGCAGAGCGGATCGCCGCGCCGCTGATCGTCACGCTTCACACCGTCTTGACCCTTCCCTCGGAAAAACAGCGCGCGGTGATCGACAAGCTGGTCAAGCTGGCATCGCGGATCATGGTGATGTCGCAGCATTCGCGCGGACTGTTGATCGACAATTACGGTGCCGATCCCGTGCGGGTCACGGTGATTGCGCACGGCGCGCCCGATCGTCCGTTCGGGCGGCAGGAGCAATTCAAGGCCAAGCTCGGTCTCGCCGGACAGCCGGTGCTGATGACGTTCGGCCTGCTTGGCCCGGGCAAGGGCATCGAGACGATGATTGCCGCCATGCCCGGGATCGTGGCGCAGCATCCGCAGGCGATCTACCGGATCGTCGGCGCGACCCATCCCAATCTGATCGCCACCCAAGGCGAAGATTATCGCGATCGCCTGGCCGCGCTCGCCACCCAGCTGGGAGTCGAAGCCAACGTCGTGTTCGACAACCGCTTCCTCGACACCGACGAACTGCTCGACCAGCTCGAGGCCTGCGATATTTACGTGACCCCCTACCTTAATCTCCAGCAATCGACCTCCGGCACGCTGAGCTATGCGGTGGCGCTCGGCAAAGCGGTCATCGCCACGCCGTATGTCCACGCCCGCGAGTTGCTGAGCGATGGTGCCGGGGTCCTCGTCGAACCGGGTTCATCCGACGCATTGACCGCCGCGGTGCTCGATCTGCTCAACCGCCCCGGCGCACTCCAGTCTGCCCAGCGCGCGGCGTGGGACCGCGGCCGCGCAACGATCTGGCCGTGCTTTGCCGGGGCCTGCGCCAAGCTGATCTCAAGCGTGGTCGCTCCGCGCGCGGCCCCAATTCCAGCGGGCGAAGTCACACCCTCGTTCGCCGCGATCCGGGCGATGACCGACGGCACCGGGATGCTCCAGCACGCGATCGGTATCATCCCCGACCGCCGCCACGGCTATTGTATCGACGACAACGCCCGCGCGCTGCTGCTGATGCTGCGCGCCAAGTCGCTGCCGGTGGCCGAACGCCAGCAATTGTCCTCGACTTATGCTGCGTTCATCCAGCACGCCTGGAACGAAGACGCCCGCGCGTTCCGCAACTTCATGGCGTTCGACCGCGCCTGGTGCGAGGAAGTCGGCTCCGAAGACAGCAACGGTCGCACCGTGTGGGTGCTGGGCGAGACAATCGCGCGTGGGTTCGATGTAGGCCTGCGCGACTGGGGCAAGCGCCTGTTCGAATATGCGATCGACGCGATGGACAAGATCGAATCGCCCCGCGCGGTGGCGTTCGCGATGCTCGGTGCCAGTGCCGCTCGACGCTCGGGCTATGACCACGCCAAGGCCCGCGCGCTGCTCGAACGCGGGGGCGACTTCCTCCACCGCCTGCTCGATGCCGCGCGCCGTCCCGACTGGGCGTGGTTCGAGACCGTGCTGGGATACGATAACGCGCGGCTGCCGCAGGCCTTGCTCGAAGCCGCGCTACTGCTCGATCGCCCGCAATGGCGCGAGGCGGCGTTCGACAGCCTGGCGTGGATTGCCGATCAGCAGCGCGCCGCGTCGGGCCATTTTCGCCCGGTCGGCAGCGAGGGGTTTGGGCGTGAATTCGCGATGTTGCCGTTCGATCAGCAGCCGCTCGAAGCGTGGGCGGCAATCGATGCCGCAGCCTGCGCCCATGCCGCCACCGGCGAGGCGCGCTGGCTCGATCACGCCGCAGTCGCCTATCGCTGGTTCTTCGGTGGTAACGATCGCGGGGTCGTGCTGGCGGACGTCGCCAGCGGACGGTGCAGCGACGGGGTGACCCCGCACGGTGCGAACGTCAATTGCGGAGCCGAATCCATTCTGGCATTCCAACTGGCGAGCCATGCGATGGCCGCCTTGGGGGTCGCCGTTGGGGCTGCCCCGAGCCGGGCCGCCGGAAGCACGGAACCGGGGGATCGACTTGGACGTTCTGCACGCACGCTCGGAGACGCCGCTGCTTATCCTTGAGGAACGGCTCCATGCCGATCCCTCGCGGGTCGTGCTGCGACCGTTCCATCTCGGCTGGCAGGCAACCACCGCCGATGGCTCGCGCGCGCGCAAACTGGTCGGAGATATCTCGGGGTTGAGCGAAGCCGACGCGGACGAGGAATACGCCAAGGTGCTGCACGACTTTTCGGGGCGCCACTGGCAGACCGAACGGATGTTCGAGGATCGCTACGACGAGGTCGAGCAATCGCTGGAACTCGATGGATCGGCTTATTCGCAACGGCGCAAGCGGCTGATCGGCGCGTATTTTTGCCACGAATACACCTATGCCGCCGCCGCGTTGATGAACCCGTCGATCGTCCCCCATCCCGACCAGTCGGGGATGAGCGAGGATGCCTGCCGCTTCATCATGAGCCTGCGCGCGGTGGGCGAAGGCCACATCAGTTCGGTCGCCTTCCGCGAGGGGATCGCGCACGACGACGGTCGCTTTTCGCTGTGGCCGCAGGGGCCATTCGCCACCGCAGTGACCGAAGACGTAACCTCGTTGACCGACGGGATCGATGGGATCGTCGTCAACCGCCATCCCGAAAGCGGCCTGTCGAACACCGTGATCTTCCCGGTCACCGACCAGCAGAAGAACGGATTGGAAGACTTGCGCCTGGTCCGCTTCGACCATGGCGGCAAGGACTACGAATGGATCGGGACCTACACCGCCTACAGCGGCCATTCGATCCGCTCCGAACTGCTCCGCACCCGCGATTTCACCAAATTCAATCTGGAGCCGATTCACGGCCGCGCCGGGCGCAACAAGGGGATGGCGCTGTTCCCCGAGAAGATCGACGGCCATTACGCGATGGTCGGTCGGCAGGACGGCAAGAACCTCTACCTGATTCGTTCGGACACTCTGGAAACCTGGGATTCGGAC